>JANOPL010000069.1:0-14541 GCA_031421835.1 Hyphomicrobiales bacterium
TGAACCGTCTGCTGACGACGTTGCCTATGTCGAACAGGAGAAACCGAAAAAGAAAATCAGGTTCAACCAAACTGCCCCGGTTGTTTCTGATGAAGACGTTGCAGACGCAGCACCCGTGATCAAAAAATCCGGTTCAGGTGCCTTGCATACCGTTGAAAACGGCGAAACACTTTACGCTCTCGGCCGCAAATATGGCGTGTCACCCTTCGCCATCGCCGAAGCAAATGGCCTCGACACAAATCAGCAACTGGCGCTCGGTCAAAAAGTAAAAATACCGGGTTCAAAGGCTATCCGACCAAAACTCGTTGAAGAAGAAACAGTGGCCGAAGCAGACAGTGCTCCAAAGCCGATCAAGCTGAAAAAGAAAGCGCCGCTGTCTTTGACGGAAGAAGAGCAAGTGACATCTGACGATGCTGATACTGAAACTGCAATTGGCGAAACGCCAAAGCAGAATGTGGCCGAAGCCAAGCCAAAGTTAAAGGAACAGGCCGTCGCCGATGCACCGATAGCGTCGCCCGCTGGACTGAACTTGCGTTGGCCGTTGAAGGGTAAAGTCATTTCAGGCTACGGCAACAAGCCCGGCGGTTTGAAGAATGAAGGCATCAACATCTCGGTTCCCGAAGGCACCAGCATTCGTGCAGCTGATACGGGTGTTGTCGCTTACGCCGGCAATGAGCTCAAAGGCTATGGCAATCTCGTGCTCATCCGCCATGCCGGTGGCTATGTCACGGCCTATGCCCATGCCAAGGAATTGCTTGTCAAACGCGGCGATAAAATTGAGCGTGGTGCGATCATTGGCAAGGCCGGTCAGACCGGATCGGTTTCAAGCCCGCAACTTCACTTCGAAGTACGCAAAGGTGCCACAGCGCTTGACCCAATGAAGTACATGTCGTCTTCAACAGCTTCGAACTGATTTAAAAACAAAAGTAGTCCCCTGCAAGGACTGACGGCCCGGTTGCGAAAGCGCCGGGCTTTCGTTCTTTGCAATGGCGCCAGCCGCATGGTAATCGGCTGATCTCAACAAACGCCACTTACGTAAATCGAATATGAACCGCAGAAATATACTCAAGTGGACATTGGGTGGGCTTGCGTTACTGGGCTCTGGTACCACATACTCGTCCATGACCAACCCCTACTACTCCGGCCCCGTTTCCGACCATTTTGACGGGACGCGTTTTTTCGTACCGAATCAGCCGCCGTTGAATTCAATCAGCAGCTTGCTGTCTTGGCAGTTTGGCAACGATCCAAAAGCAACATGGCCAGCTTTAGCTCAAAGTCCATATAATGATGAACCACCACAACGTTTTACCGGTCTAAGGTCTACCCTCATCGGTCATGCCAGTTTTCTGGTGCAGGTCAACGGGCTGAACATCCTGATTGATCCACTTTACAGCGAACGTGCGAGTCCCGTGTCCTTTGCCGGTCCCAAACGGGTCAATCCCCCGGGCATTGCCTTCGAAAAACTACCGCCGATCGACGTGGTATTGATCACCCACGGCCACTACGACCACTTCGATCTCACCACGATTGGACGTCTGCATCAGAAGTATAAACCCCGCATCATCTGCCCTCTTGGCAATGATGCCGTGATGGCCTCGACCATTGGCGGCCGCGAAAATGCAACGGCATTGGACTGGGGCCAGTCGGCTGATGTGGGGCAGGGCGTTAAAGTTCACCTGGTCCCAAGTTTTCATTGGTCGGCGCGTGGCTTGACGGATCGTAAGAAAACCTTGTGGGCTTCGTTCGTCATCACCGCACCCGACACCACGCTTTATCATATCGGCGACACAGGGTATGGCGACGGACGGTTTTCCCGCGACGTTGCCACACAATTTGGTCGCGTCGACCTGGTCCATATTCCCATTGGAGCTTACGAACCACGCTGGTTCATGAAAGAGCAACACGTAAACCCTGAAGAGGCCGTACAGATTTTCCAAGACTGTAAAGCAAGCCGCGCCATTGGCCACCATTGGGGAACATTCCAATTGACCAACGAAGCTATCGCCCAACCAGAAGCCGACTTAAGCATTGCGCTGGCAAAAACAAATATTTCAACAGGCGTATTTGAAGCTTTCAAACCGGGCCAAACTTTGAGTCTCTAACTCCTCGCCACCCGCGTCAGAAAATATGAACCCAAAACGCGCGCGCTGCGGCGCAAGTTTTCAGAAGGCATGGCTTCCGCGTAACGACGCAGAATTTTCTCGAACACTTCACCCAACGTGCCCGTGGCCGTCAGTGTCGACAAAACCGCCAATGAAGCCCGCGTGACCGAATAGTTTTTGGTGCCGTCCTGTTGACGCAACAAGCCTTCAAGCCGCACCCAATCCTCAGTCCGGCCTGTCAAACGGCCGCCTTCCGCGTCATCCATGCCTGCGGTCACGCGCAACATGGTGGCTCGGTCAAACAACGCGCCTGCAACAGGTGTCTTTGTGTAAAGGTTGCCCAGAATGAGGACCAGCAGTTCGAAAAACCGCTCTCGCATGGTGGTGTCAGCGCGGGCGGCTTCGCCCGGCTCATCTGAGAGAGCGGCGAGTGCGTCTTTCACCAGGTCTTCAAGTTCAACAGTCGTGGACATGTGGTTCTCCTCAAGCAACGACGTATGCCCGTAGCCCGGTCACCATTCCCTTAAAACCTGACGAAAGCCATCCAAGATGCTTAACAGTTATTTCTTGAGAGCGGTTTTACGATTTCTCAGCACGTGTTCATGTTCAGCATCGTACAAGGCCGAGTCACGAAATGTCGTATGCCCCAACACCCGTCCGACCAAGATCAGCGCGGTGCGCGTGAGCTTCTCGGCCCGCACCTTTTTTGCAATATCCTCAAGCGTCCCGTGAATGAACTGCTGGTCCGGCCAACTCACCCGGAACCCGACAACAACCGGGCAGTCAGCGCCGTAGTGCGGTATCAAAGACCGTTGAATATAAGGAATATTCCGCACCGACAGGTGGATCGCCAAGGTCGCCTTTGAAGCCCCAAGCTTTTCCAACTCTTCACCCTCAGGCATCTTGGAAGACTGCATGGCCGTTCGCGTCAAGATGACCGTTTGCGACACTTCCGGCAAGGTGAACTCCGTCTTCAATGCTGCCGCAGCTGCCGCAAAGGCTGGCACACCCGGTGTAATGTCATAGGGTATCCCAAGCGCATCAAGCCTCCGCATCTGCTCGCCGATTGCTCCGTACAAGGAGGGATCACCCGAATGAACCCGCGCCACGTCGTGGCCCTTGTCATGCGCTTCCTTGATATCCGCGATGATTTCATCAAGATGCATCGGTGCGGTGTCTTTGACCAGGGCACCATCAGGTGCAGCCTTTACAATTTCCTCAGGCACCAGTGACCCTGCGTAGAGGCAAACCGCGCAGGACTGTATCAGCTTCAATCCACGCAAGGTAATGAGGTCAGGGGCACCCGGCCCAGCACCAATAAAATGTACGGTCATTTTGGGTCCATCTTCTTGGCATAGCCGCGTGGCGTGTAGGCGTAGGTCTGACCGTCGCCACGTTTGAATGATCTGGATTGTGACGAACCAACCATGACGAGAGTGAGCATATCAACATCCTCGGGGTTGAACGAAGCGAACGTCACGACCCGGACATTTTCCTCTGGCCGTCCCAGATTGGTTGCCAACACAACGGGTGTATCGGGGCTGCGATGCGGTTTGAGGATTTCAAATGCCTTAACAATCTGATCAACGCGCTTCAGAGAACGCGGGTTATAAAATGAAATCACAAAATCCCCTTCAGCTGCGGCTTTCACGCGTTGCACAATAGTGTCCCAAGGCGTCAACAAATCTGAAAGCGAGATGCAGCAAAAGTCGTGTCCGATCATGGCGCCGGCTTTGGCCGATGCCATTTGAAACGCTGAAATACCAGGATGCACTTCCACGGCAACGCGACACGGCTCTCGGTCGATCAGTTCATAAACCAAAGCCGCCATGGCATAAATGCCTGCGTCGCCGGAGCAAACAAGCGCAACATATTTGCCCTGCTTGGCCAACTCAATAGCGTGACGGCAACGCGCCTCTTCGCCTCCCAAAGGAAAGCGGTGCTCAATCTGACTGGTTTTGATATCTTTGGCCAAATCCAAATAAAGATCATATCCAACCCAGTCTGTGGCCATGGCCAACTCAAATGTAACCTGCGGACTTCGCATCGTCCGCGTGCCGGGACCAATCCCGACGACCGAAACCTTGCCACGCCGTCTTCCGCGCCGTTCCAAAATCGGTTCCGGCGCTTCGGCAATTGCAATCGTCGCGCGTTTGCTTTTGGTTTTGGGTACAATCAAGGTGGCTTCATCACCAGCAGCAGCCAAAGCCGCAGCCTCGGCAACGCTTGGGGTTCCCACAACCTCCGCAACGTAATCCGAGGGTGTTGCAATACGTTCGGATTGGGATTTCAATTCCTCAGCGGAAAAATAGGTCACATCAAAAAGCGATGACAGCGCAGCTTCATCTTCTTTCAAATCAATCGACGCGTAGATTGCAATCGACCGCGTGGAAAGATCGTGCGCCGCAAATGTTGACTTGATCAACTCCTGCACTTCATCTTCTGACGTCCCGCGCTCACAACCAATGCCAACGGCCAGTACTTGGGGGTGGTAGATAATGTTTCGGTCATCCCCTTTTCTGTCGTGAATGGTGTTATGGCGAAAAACCTCTTCGCCGCGCAATCGGGCAGCAGTTGCCGCTTTCACATCCTCTGGATTTCCCAACACCAAACCCGAAGCACATTCATCATAAGCTGTTCCAAAAATAACATCGCTGGCAGTTGTGATGGCGGCATGTCCTTCCACGGCTGCAGCAATTTCGATTGCAAGTTTATTTGCCCCGTGATGCCCACCCAGGAGTGGCACAACCGATGAACCGTCTTCCGCCACAGCGACGACCGGAGCTTCCGTCAGTTTGTTTTTCAAAAATGGCGCAATCGCGCGGATCAGAATGGCGGATGCACAAATTCCAATGATAGGTTGCCCTGATTGAAACGCAAACCCGATTGCAGTTGTGGCTTTTTCATAAACTTCGTCGACGCCATTGAAAGATGAAGGGCCGTAAATCGTGCCGCCCACTTTTGCCTTGATAGTCAGCGCCATCGGCAATGCTGTTGACCCAAGAATGAAAATGGCGTGGTTCAAAATTTAAGTCCGTACAATGATGGTTGTGAAATAGGGCAGGGTATCTTCGTTGATCTGTGTAACATGACGGACCAATTGGTTGTCATGGGTTGCGCGCTCAACGGCGGTGGCGTTCTGTTCCATATTCAGCTGACGCAACACGCGCTTCACTTTTCCGAAATGCCGACCAACTTTGATGATGGCAGCGGCAGACGTGGTTGAGAGTTCACGGCGCAAGTTGTCCTCGTCCATAGTGGCAGGTAAAATCTTGAGAACCTCGTCGCGTTCACACAGGGGTTGACCGGTCACTGCGGCCGCAGCTGTGATAGACGTCACGCCAGGCACAACAACCGTGGTGAACTGATCTGCGAGCCGTTCAAACATATACATGAAGCTGCCATAAAAAAACGGGTCGCCCTCGCACAGCATCACAACGTCCTCTCCACGAGAAAGATGTTCAGCAATCTGCATTGCACCTTTATCATAGGCCGCTTGTGCCGGTTCGCGCTCCACCCGCATGGGCATATCGATAACAATTTCTGTGGCATCATCCGGCATGAACGGTGTTGCAATGTTCCGTGCTGTGGAATCACCACCATTGGCAGCGAGAAAGGCGATGACCTTGGCCGTCGAAATCAATCGCCAGGCTTTCACTGTCATCAATTCCGGGTCACCGGGGCCCACGCCCACACCATAAAGTGTGCCCTTCATGGTTTTATTACCCGCCATTGCAAAACCGCCATGCGCGGTTTCATCGCGCGCAAGGAACCGACGTGGGTTAAAGTCGAGACATCGATACGAACCAATTCTCCGCCATGCTTTTCCTGCAAGTCATAGAGATGCATCTCGCCTTCAATCGTCACCACGTTAACAACCATTTTGCCGCCGGAGCGCAAAGCCGCCCATGCGCCTTCGAATGTGCCGCTATCCGAAATCCCACCGCCAATAAATACTGCGTGGGGTCGTGGCAAGCCTGCATAGGCCAATGGCGCGGCTTCACCGATGATCTTTAAGCGCGGCGTTCCCAATTGATCAGCATTGGTTGCAATCATCGCGCGGCGGTCAGCCAGCGGTTCAATTGCAATTGCCTCACATCCCCGGGTAGAGCGCATCCACTCAATGCCAATGGAACCGGAACCCGCCCCCACATCCCATAGCAATTGATCCGGACACGGAGCAAGTGCGGCCAAGGTGGCGGCGCGCACTTCACGTTTGGTGATTTTGCCATCGTGGACAAATGCGTCATCCGGCAAACCTGCAACACGCGACCAGATTTTGGCTGTAGCAGACGCGATACACTGGATGGCCAGAACGTTTAACGGTGACCATGCCATCGCGGGAATTTTATTTGCAATAAAAGTGGTTATGCGTTCCTTGGAGCCGTTCAAGTTTTCCAGAACCGTTACCTCGGATTGATTAAAACCGCGCGCAATCAATCTCCGGCACACTTCGGCGATTGACGTCTCATCCTGTGTCAGAACCAACAACTTTGCATGGGGTTGAACAAACGCTTCGAGATTGGAGGCAGGCCGCCCATGAATGGTGAATGAATCACAATCAGGCAAAGACCAGCCCATACGCGACGCAGCGAGACTGAAAGCTGACAGATGAGGCGTAATATTTACTTCTACCTTTGGAATGAACTCCAGTAATTTGCGCGCAACACCGTAATTCATTGGATCGCCGGTGGCGAGAATGACGGTGGGTTGCCCCTGCAAAGGTTTCAGTTGATCAACAACCGCTGAAAAAGGCTGCGGCCACTCGTGATGCGTGGCACGTGTTGCAGGCAACATTGACAACGTTCGGGTAGACCCAACAATGTGTTTTGCGGACTGAATGATCAGATGTGACTTTGCGGTCAATCCTTCCCACCCGTCTTCACCGATGCCGATGATATTGAGCCAAACCATCACAGGTCACCCGTGAGTGCGTTGACAACTGACGACGCCATCGCCGAGCCGCCCTTTCGTCCGCGCAGTGTGGCAAAGGCAACGCCGCGCGGATGAGAGACAAGTTCAGCTTTGCTTTCTGCGGCACCCACAAATCCAACCGGGAAGCCAATAATGGCAGCAGGCTTGGGTCCGCCCGCATCGATCATTTCCAGCACAGCAAATAACGCCGTTGGTGCATTGCCAATCACCACAATCGCACCTTGCATTCTGCCACGCCATAATTCGACCGCCGCCGCAGACCGCGTGATGGCTTTTGCCAGTCCAATCCCGCGCGCTGCAGGGTCATTCAGTGTACAGATGATGTCGTTGCCGGTTTTGATCTGCCGCGCGATAATGCCATGGCGCACCATTTCCGCGTCGACGAAGATGGGCGAGCCTGCGGTCAACGCCTGTGAAGCCACCCTTACAAAATCACCTGAAAAAACCAGGTCGTTGACGATCTCGACCATTCCGCAGGCGTGTATGACCCGCGTGGCGATGCTTTTCGCATCTTCAGGAATTTGCGATAAATCAGCTTCGGCCCGGATCATTTCGAATGACCGGGCATAAATCTCTGCAGGATCGCGTAGATAGTCCATTAGGGCTTGACCATGCTCTTGGGTCCCAACGGATGATCCGCATGCGGATAAACCGCATGCGTGTGATCGCCGTGATCGTGCGTGTGCGGGTGGTCACCGTGCGAATGCGCTGCCGGTTTCGATGCCAACTTGAAGGGTCCATTCTGGCATAATCCGGTGCAGTTTCCTTCGGCATCACAGAATTGGCACTCTTTGGCGCTCATGCCTTCGACGTGGTGGTGGTGGCTTTCCTGCACCGCCCCCACTTCAGCCTCAAAACCCAACACTTGTGTGCGGTATTTGCACATCTGGCAATTCATGGCGATGTCGCCAGACATGATTTGTTCAATGCGTTCAACGAAAGTTTCAACCACAGCCGGGTGGTCGTTGAGGTAAGGTGCCTTCAGAAACTCAACCTCGGGGTGATTGGCGGAAACCACATCGGTTGCCATGTAGATGCGTTGGACAAGTACCCCGGTGAACAGGAAGTACGGGAAAACAATAATGCGTTTGAATCCAAGTTTGGTAATGTGTTCAAGTGCGGGTTCCACCAACGGGAACGTAACGCCGGAATAGGCAACTTCGCCCCAGCCAAAACTAAATCCCTCCCAGAGAATGCGCATCACTTTTGCGACATTTGAATTGGCGTCGGGGTCAGAGGCACCCCGACCCACAACCAGCAACAACGTTTCATGCTTTTCAACATGATGGGGTGCTGCGTCGATCGCCTCTTGGATCCGATCTGCCGCAGCGCGCATCATCTTGGGGTCGATTCCCAATTCCTTGCCATAGTCGATGCGCAAATCATTTTGCGCCGCATAGGCATTCAGCACTGAGGGAATATCATTCTTGGCATGCCCTGCCGCAAACAACATTCCAGGCACCGCAAGCACGCGGGTCACACCTTTGTCCTTGAGGATGTCGAGGCCCGTTCGGATGATAGGAGTGGCAAATTCAAGATATCCAAATTCAACGGGGTAATGCGGCAGACGCTTTTTGAGTTGCGCTGAAAGATTGGCAAACTCCGTCACAGCTTTGCGATTGCGGCTGCCATGGCCACACAACATCACACCCAGTTTATCGGTCATTTTTTGCCTTCCAATTTTCAGCGCTGCCGGATTTGGCGTTGGAAGGCAGCTCTGTCTTGGCCCCTGTATGGGTTGGCCTCACCAGAATAGCTTTCAGTCCCGTTATTGGAACGCTGCAGAGCGCTCTATTTACGACATCAAACCGCGTGCTACAAGGTGGAATACGGCGTGAAGGAGCCTATAACGTCATGACATTGGAAATTCGCAAAGCCAGCGAAGATGAGGGCGCATTGCTTGCCGAATTGAACAAAGATGTTCAGACTTTACATGCGACTGCTTTGCCCCAATTTTTCAAGCAGCCACATAAAGATGATGCCGGGTTAGTACGGGAGTTTGCGGAAAAACTCGCTGACAGTAATCGGCTATTTTTGATTGCTATCGTCCACAACATTCCAGCTGGTTATGTTTTCGCTGAACTGCAAATAGAACCAGAGACGCCGCGCCATCCGAAAAAGAATGTGGTTTATGTCCATCACATAAGCGTCAGGCCGAAGTTTCAAAAACAAGGCATTGGGCGCGCCTTGCTTGATGAAATTAAGTTTCGAGCCGCTGAAATGGGGGCTGAAACACTGGCACTTGATGTTTGGACATTTAACGAAAGTGCACGCGCATTCTTCAAGAGTTACGGTTTGTCGACTTTCAACGAAAAAATGTCACTCAAGATTTAGTTCAATTAGAACTCAATTCCGGCTTGCGCCTTCACGCCGCTGCGGAACGGGTGTTTTAGTTGTTCCATCTCGGTTGCCAAATCCGCCATTTCGATCAGTTCTTCCTTGGCATTTCGCCCGGTGATGATGATGTGCTTGTCCAACGGCCTCGCATCCAGCACGGCTTTCACTTCGTCCCACGGCAAATAGTCATAGCGTAACACGATATTGAGTTCGTCCAGCATCACCAACCGCAGATCAGGATCGGCGATCATGCGCTTGGCTTCTTCCCAGCCCTCACGGGCATGGGCAATGTCACGGTCACGGTCTTGGGTTTCCCAGGTAAAACCTTCACCCATGGCTTTGATCGTCACCAGCTCAGGGAATTTTTCCAGCACAGTACGTTCGCCCGTGCCCCAAGAACCCTTCACAAATTGCACGACGCCTGATTTCAGGCCGTGACCCACATGGCGAAACACCATGCCGAAAGCTGCAGTGGATTTGCCCTTGCCTTTGCCGGTGTGAACAATCAGCAAGCCTTTTTCGATGGTCTTTCCCGCCATGATTTTGTCACGTGCGGCTTTTTTCTTTACCATTTTTTCATTGTGGCGGGCGGAGTCTTTTTCCAGATTGTCGGTCATTGCATCAGGTCTTTCAATCGGTCGTGGACAGAATTCAAACGAGGTTGCCACAAACCCCGGGTAATGGCTTCTTGAAATCGCGCAGACATCTCACGGAGTGCTGCGGGGTTATTGTCAGTTAAGAACTTCAACGTTTCAACATCTTCGATATAGGCATCATACGCCAGATCGAAATGGTGAGATTTTACAGCATCAGCGGTGGCGGCAAAAGCGAACATATAATCGACAGTGGCGGCAATTTCGAAGGCTCCTTTGTAGCCGTGGCGTTTTATACCATTGATCCATTTTGGGTTGACCACACGCGAACGCACAACACGGGCCACTTCCTCATCCAGAGTGCGGATAACAGGTCGCTCTGGGCGCGAATGGTCGTTGTGGTAAACGCTTGGCTTCTTTCCCGATGCGGTTTCGACTGCGGCACTCATGCCGCCTTCGAATTGATAGTAATCATCAGAGTCCAACAGATCATGTTCACGATTATCTTGATTGTGAACAACTGCCTCAATCTTGCTCAAACGTTCCTTGAACATAGCTTCATCATTGCGGCCATGTTCGTGGGTGCCATAGACATATGCCCCCCAAGTCACATAGGCCGCAGCGAGGTCAGATTTGGAATCCCAGATATTTTCGTCGATCAATGCCTGTAACCCGGCACCATAAGCACCAGGTTTGGAGCCGAATATTCTGGCAGTCGTTAAAGATGCAGCCAATGGATTGTCATCTGCATCTTCGTCCAGGGCAGCCACTGCGTGTATGGCTTTGTCGAGCAATTCGATTTGTGCAGGAAACGCATCCCGGAAAAAGCCGGAAATGCGCAACGTCACATCCACACGCGGCCGGCCAAAAACGGCGAGGGGCTGCACCTCAAAACCTGTAACGCGCCAGCTTGAAGTGTCCCACACCGGCTTTACTCCCATCAGCCACATGGCTTGTGCCAAGTCATCGCCGCCCGTCCGCATATTGGCCGTTCCCCAGCAGGATAATCCAACATTTCTAAGATGTTGCCCGGTATCCTGAAAGTGCCGTGTGAGCAAGGCGTCTGCCGATGCTTTGCCCAAAGTCCATGCCGCCGGTGTTGGCAATGTGCGGTTGTCGAGGGAATAGAAATTCCGCCCAGTGGGTAGAACGTCGAGGCGGCCCCGCGTAGGTGCGCCGGAAGGGCCAGGCGGAACCGACTGTCCATTCAGTGCCCGAAGCAGGTTTGCGATCTCGGATGAACCGCAGGACGCCAGCACGGGGCGGAGGGTTGAGTTGATGTATTGGAGAACAGCGCTTGTTGAAGCACCCCCTCTCGGCTTCGCCGTACTCCCCCAGCTTTGCTGAGGGAGAGAGGAATTATTTTCTCCCTCGTCGCGAAGCGATGGGGGAGTACCCGCAGGGGGAGGGGGTGTTGCTACAAGTCGAGCAGCCAAAAGCTCCAGGCGTTCCACAGTGTCACCAACAGAACGCCACGTATCAGCAGACACACTCACCAATGCGTCCGGTCTTGCACCCGTCCAAGCTTGCGCCATCTCGCAATCAAGTGGATCAAAACCTAATTCGAAATCATCGGCCAATGCCCGTATGAAAGAAGGGCGGTCAACACCCGGAACGCGGGTCAAAGCCACTAACAAATCGGTTTCCTGTTGTCCCGTTGGGCTTTCGCCTAGAATATGCAGGCCGTCGCGGATTTGCGCTTCCTTCAAGTCGCACAAGAATGTATCGAGGCGCTGAAGATCCGCATCATCATCGCCTGTGAAGCCAGCGTCTTTGTCGAGTTTATGATGCCGCGTGAGGTTGAGGATGTTATCTTTTAACAGCGACAAGCGACGGCGATCAAGTCCCGCTGCCAGATAATATTCATCCACGAGTGCTTCCAAGTCTTTCAGCGGGCCGTAGCTTTCAGCGCGGGTCAAGGGTGGTGTCAGGTGGTCGATGATCACAGCTGATGTGCGCCGCTTTGCAGCCGTGCCTTCACCAGGGTCGTTGACGATGAACGGGTAGATGTGGGGGACGGGCCCAAGGATTGCGTCAGGGTAACAGCACTCAGACAAACCGACTGACTTGCCAGGCAACCATTCGAGATTGCCGTGTTTGCCATTATGGATGATGGCATGAACGCCCCAAATATGGCGAAGCCAAAGATAGGTTGCAAGATAGCCGTGAGGCGGAACGAGGGCAGGGTCGTGATAAGTGGCCTTGGGATCGATGTTATATCCCCGCGCCGGTTGGATACCGACTACGACGTAACCGTATTTCAGGAGCGGCAAGTGAAAAGAACCATTCATCACGAATGGATCATCCTGAGCAGCACCCCAACGTGCGATGACCGCCTCTTGAATTTGTAACGGCAGCGATTGAATTAAAACTTCATAAGCATCAAGACTTAAGGCGGTCTCTGATGTCTTTTCACTTTTGGTATTGGTGCGATTGGCCTGAAGGGCCTCGATCAGCTCATTGCCGCTTTCAGGAATGCCGCCAACGTTGAGCGCTTTGAGAATATTGATCGTCGAAGCAGGCGTGTCATAGCCCACGCCATTGGCAATACGACCGTCTTTGTTGGGATAATTTGCAAGCATGATTGCGATGTGCTTTTTCGCCGGGGCTGTTGACCGAAGCAACGCCCAGTTTTTTGCAAGCTCAGCCACATGGGCAATACGATCAAGCACAGGCTTGTAGGTGACAATGCGGCACAGCGTTTTTTCATGCCACATGTGGTCCGCTTTGAAAGAAATCACTCCTGCATAAACGCGACCGTCGAGCTCTGGCAATACAACTGACATCGCCAGGTCTTTGGCAGAAAGACCAGCAGTACTTTCGCGCCATTGTTCTTCAGTGTTGCCCCCAAGTGTCACCTGTAAAACCGGGCAACCTTGCTGTGCCAAAACATCTTGCTCAAGTTTTCCAACGGCAAAGGATGTGGCGTTGATGATGACATCAGCAGGGTGTGCGTCAAAGTGTTTGCGCAAAAAGTCTTGGCAATTTTTGTCTTTCAGGCTGGAAACATAAATGGCGGATACATCAAAGCCAGTCCTCTCGATTTGGTCAATCAACGCTGCGATAGGAGTAACCTGACCGCCCTCAACTACAGAGCGATAGAAAACTATGGTCATACCATTAACTCCGTCATCCGGGCGCAGGCCGGGATCAGGCTTTGCACCGACGCCTTGCCCCGGCCTTCGCCGGGGTGACGTGTAGTGGTAAGAACATGGTGCGAAGGGAGAAACGAGCTCTGGCTTTTCGCCGGTATTCAGTAACCAAACAGCGTATCTGACTAGATTTTGGACGTTCTTCGGACCGCCAGTTGCAAAATAGTTGCGCAACGCGTCCCACTGCTCAGGCAGCACCGTCGACAAAGTCTTGAGTTCAGCATCTCCATCAGTGCCACCCGGTAGCAGCACCAACTTCATGCCGGTCTCAGCGGCCAGTTCCACCAGCCGCGCCACACCATAGAGCCAGTACGCCTTACCACCCAAAAGCCTGACCACAACCAACTTGGCTTTGCTGAGTGTTTGCTCCGTGTACAGATCAACGGAATAGTTATGCTGTAATTGCAAAAGATTTGCGAGGCGGAACGTCAACCCCGACGTTTCGGAGTCAATGGCTGACGCCAGGCTTGCAAGCTCACTATCAGCGGCTGACAGAAACACAACATCACCGGGTGATTGCTTCAAGTCAATCGCTGTTGCCCCGCCGTCAACAACACCAGACGTGGTCGCAAGAAGGTGCATCAGCCCCTCAGGGAAGCCTCGATTGCGGCTTGGTCCATTCTCTTTTCACCAATCACCACAAGTCTCGTGGACTGGGTTTCGCCCACTGACCAAGCCCGGTCAAAGTAACTGTCGAGGCGTGGACCTACAGCTTGCACAAGCAAACGGGAGTTAGCACCCCGCACAGAGGAAAAACCTTTTAATCTCAGAATATCATGCGTTTCTATCGTCTGAGTGATGCGTTGCATGAGCTCAGCTTTCTCAATTCCGCCTGGAAGCTCGACGATGAACGTCACAAAATCATCGTGGTCGTGCTGCGTTTCGCCTTCCATCTCATGATGCGATTGGCGATTTTGCACGTCATTTTCTGCCGAAGCGGCATGACCAAGCAACACACCGAGATCAACGGCGCTTTGCGTGGCGTGAACGAGTTTCGTTGCAGGTCGTATTTGGGCTTTGAGTTTCAGCGTCACAGTCTGCTTTTCCGCGTCGGATAACAAGTCCTGCTTGTTGACGACCACCAGGTCAGCAGCATTCAACTGATCTTCAAACAATTCCTCAATCGGATTTTCATGTTCGAGACTGTCATCAGCAGCGCGTTGAGCAGCCAAAGCATCTTCGTCATCTGCAAAACGGCCTTCGGCCAACGCCTTCGCATCAACAACGGTAATAACACCATCAACTGTCACTTGCGCCTTGATCTCCGGCCAATTGAATGCCCGCACCAAAGGTTGGGGCAAAGCGAGGCCTGACGTTTCAATGATGATATGATCAAGGCGATCCTTGCGGGCCAAGAGCTTCTGCATCGTCGGAATAAAATCATCCGCAACGGTGCAGCAAATGCATCCATTGGCGAGTTCG
>JANOPL010000070.1:0-24532 GCA_031421835.1 Hyphomicrobiales bacterium
ACCTATGACTGCGGCGACAAAATTGGCTTCCTCTCAGCCAACGTCGCCTTTGCATTGGAACATGATGCCCTAGGCCCAGCCTTCCGCATGGCTCTCGAACAAACCATCGCCACCCACGGCGGCTTCCTGCGCTGGAGTGCATCGCCAAGTCTGGCCGAAATGCTGGACATATTGAAGCGCCCTCAAGAGGAAGCTAGTGAAGAAAAAGAAATGAATATCGAGGCAGAACTGCACTCAAAGTCTGCTTAATACGTCCTGCCTCCCACTCCACTATTCCTGTCATTGCCGGACTTGTTCCGGCAATCCATAGTGGTTGCAGTGACAGTCGCAAAATTCCTGCGCATAGCGCAGGGTTTGATCTCCAATCTTGCACTACGATGGATCACCGGAACAAGTCCGGTGATGACACACTAAGATTTGTAAATTGTTACATCAACCTAGCGCCGAATGATCACGCTCGTGAGCAGCCGGTGGTCAGTATAGTCACTGCCGGCCAGTTCACCGTTGAACCAGGTTCCTTCATAACTGGCACCCCAAACCAGATAGGGGTTCATTTCCCAATTCACGCCAAGCGTTCCGGTAGTGCGCGTCGATGTTTCACCTGCAGCCCGCTCTAGTGTAAAGCCAAGGCCCGCCGTGACATCCAAATTTTCACGCAGCGCATGGGTACCTTTAACACCTGCTGTCCAAGTTTTCGTCGCACTCTCGCCAGCGGCGATGGTTTCCGACAAGCTGGCACCACTGTTGAATTCAAAACGCGTCAAGTCCGTTGGCTGCCAAGTCAAATTGGCGACCACACCGGGAGACGTTGCAGTGCGGAGTGACGCGTCTTCATAGTCGCGCACATCAAACGTCAGCGCAATGTCACCCGTCCAGATCGGATCATCGGCAATCGTTGTCCCAACTGTCAGTCTCAAACCTTGTGAATTGCGTTTTACGCCATTCCGGTCTCGCCGCTTGTCATGAAAGCGCGGTACATAAGCCACTTCGCCGAACGGCTGTAGTATACCACCGCTCCGCAAACCAGCGCGTGCTGCCAGCGTGAGTTCCATATAGTCGCGGTCAGCATTATCCTCAGTGCCACCACCCACGAGATCCAGATCACCAAACACATTGCGTTGCAGAGCCAAGCGCAGCCCGCCCTCAACACCACCGAGGTCGTGGGTTAAGCCAGCGCCCAATCCAAAAGTCTGATCAAGCCGTTTGCCACTGGCCGTTGCGGGCACACCACTGTTTTCTGTGCCAGTCGACGTCAGTGCATATTGCGCCGTCAAATCGGCCCGCGTGGTGCGGCGAATATCAATACGGGCAGCGGCTGACACATCAACACCAACAGTTTTCAAATCTTCATTGTCAAGAAAGCGCTCGGTGTTCGCTGAAGCTGAACCTGATAAGCTGTGGCGGGACCATTGGCTTTCCCAGCGCAATGAAGGCCGCAAGCGCAACCCCACATCCCCATCCGCATTCGATGATGAACGTGCGGCATTTGATGAGACAAGACCGCTGACTTCGAGTGAGGGCAATAAAAGAAAAGCCCCCGTATCGATACCTTGCTGTGCATAAGGATCGACACGGCTGCGTGGGCGACGCACCACAACCTCTTCGTCGTCTCCACTGCTGATACGGCTCGATTCAGGCACACTGGAAGCCACTGGTTCATCTTCTACCAGCGTGTCCGTCCGAAGTCCGGTATCGTCAGCCTCTTGGGCCATGCCAATGACGGCCGCTCCAGAAAGCAGCACCACGGCCAAAGGCCACACCAATAATGAGCGCAAAACACACATAACCAAGGAAACCCTAGCGGGTTTATGGTTAACGGTTTATTGAAGCTCTGTATCAACCTGCGTTTTAAGTCATGACATCCTCAACCATCACATCCGCCCGCAAAACCCTCACCATCGAAACCCAAGGCTTGAATGCCCTCGCAGCAGCACTTGATCATGATCTTGGCGCAAACTTGGTGCGCGCCGTTGATGTGATTTTGAAAGCTTCCGGCCGTGTCATCGTGTCGGGCATGGGCAAAAGCGGCCATATCGCCCGCAAAATTGCCGCCACCCTGGCCTCCACCGGAACGCCAGCGTCGTTTGTGCATCCCGCAGAAGCCAGCCATGGCGACCTCGGCATGATCACCCCCAACGATGTCGTCGTCATGCTGTCAAATTCCGGCGAGTCAGCAGAGTTGAAAGACATGTTGAACTACTGCGCCCGCTTTTCAGTACCCATGATTGCGATTACCGCGAACATCACCAGCACCATGGGCCGCGCCGCCGACATCATCTTACAACTGCCCAAAGTGCAGGAAGCCTGCCCCAACGGTTTGGCACCCACCACCTCTACTCTATTACAGCTCGCGCTCGGCGATGCGCTCGCCATGGCCCTGCTCGAAGCCAAAGGCTTTTCCGCCGACGACTTCCGGAACTATCATCCGGGCGGCAGACTTGGCGCACAAATCAAACACGCTCACGACATCATGCACAAAGACGGGGAGTTACCACTTTGCACTGTTGGTGATTTTCTGCGCGATGCTTTGCCGATCATGAACCACCATAAATTCGGCTGCATCGGTGTGAAGGCTGAAAACGGAAATCTGATCGGCATGATCACGGATGGCGACCTGCGCCGCCACCTTGGCAATGATCTGTGGTCGCGCAAAGTCGAAGACGTCATGACCACCAATCCCACGACAATTCATGAGCAAATGTTTGCAGCCGAAGTCATCGAGCTTATCAACACCAAACGCATCACCGCTGTGTTTGTCATCAGTGAAACCAAAAAACCAATTGGCCTCATTCACATCCATGATTTGCTGCGCGAAGGCGTGAGTTGATTTTTTGATTCTGTATCAATGCCAAATAAGTTGTCATTGCCGGACTTGTTCCGGCAATCCATCGCACTCGCAGTGAAGGCATGCAATACCTGCGCAGAGCGCAGGTCATTCGCTCCACTCCTGCCGCACAATGGATCACCGCAACAAGTGCGGTGATGACAATTTTCGTTTGAAGTTCCGCCCGCACAAAACCTCGTATTCCTGCTGGGGGTTGTTTTCCCCACACCCAACTGGCTAAAGTGACTTAACGCCAACAAAAACCAGAGGAAATCTTGCGTGTAACAGTTTCGGAAAATTCCATATTGGCTTTGCTGGGACGCGAAAAAACCCACTATATTCAGCGCAATAGCAAGTCGAAGGCCCTTTCTGAGACGACTTCACGAAACTGGCTGCGCGGCGTTCCCATGCATTGGATGGTGGACTGGGGAATGCCATTTCCGCTGTTTATTGAAAACGCCAACGGTGCCACGCTGACAAGCGTTGACAATCATCAGTATACTGATTTTTGCTTGGGTGACACGGGCGCCATGTTCGGCCATTCCCCCAAACCCATCGCTGACACATTAAAGCGCGAGGCTGACAATGGCCTCACCACCATGCTGCCAACGCCCGATGCCGCTGATGTTGGCGCCTTGTTGCAAGACCGCTTCGGTTTGCCTGTCTGGCAAATTACAGCCACAGCCTCTGATGCCAACCGCGCTGTGCTGCGCTGGTGCCGGGCCATTACTGGACGCACAAAAATTCTGGTTTTCAATCATTGTTACCATGGCTGCGTCGACGATACGTTTGTGACGGCAGACAACGGCACGGTAAAAATGATCGACGGTCTGGTCGGTGAACCGCGCGATTTGACGGCACACACCAAGGTTGTTGAATTCAATGACGTGGCGGCGCTTGAAGCAGCACTCGCCCCCGGCGATGTGGCTTGCGTCCTTGCGGAACCCGTGATGACCAACATCGGCATGGTTCTGCCGAAACCGGGCTTCCTGGAAACTCTCTGTGTACTGACGGAAAAGGCTGGAACTCTGCTCATCCTCGATGAAACCCACACCTTGTCGTCTGGACCCGGCGGCTATGCCCGCGCTCACGGCATCGAGCCGGATGGTCTGGTGTTCGGTAAACCCATCGCAGGTGGGATTCCCGCCGCAGCCTATGGCTTCTCACAGCCTGTGGCCGATCGCATTGCCAAATATCTCTCCACCAAAGGCGACGGGCGCTCCGGCATTGGCACCACACTGTCAGGTTCTCGCATTCAACTAGCCTTGATCAAAACCGTTTTGACCGAATATTTCACTGAGAAGGCTTTTGCCCCGCTCCTTGTTCTTGCGCGCAGGCTTGAACGCGGGATTGCAGACGTCATCATCAAATATGAACTGGGTTGGCACGTCACCCGCGTGGGTGCCCGTGTGGAATTCATGTGCTGCGAGAAGCCTCCTGACAATGGCCTCGAAGCTTCACGCGTGATTCACCAGCCCATTGATGTGGCAGTGCATCACTACCTTTTGAACCGCGGCGTGGTCATCACGCCGTTCCACAATATGATGCTGATTTGTCCGGCAACCACTGAGCAACACGTCGATCACCTGTTAGAAACGCTCGACCACTGCCTCGCCGAACTGATGCATCCATGAACGCTTTGCGGCACGCAAAGTTGGAGTAATAAAATGGCTAAATACATAACCCCAAAGCAAGGTGCAGAAGCCACCGCATTTTTGGATGCAAATCCCGATATCGAAAGCATCCACATTGTCTGGACAGACCTGTGCGGCATCGTGCGCGGCAAAGTGTTGCGTCGCGACGAACTTGTACCCGCTTATAAAGATGGACGCTTCTTTCCGATCTCAGCCCTCGTGCTGGACGCCACGGGACAGGACGTGCCCGAAACCGGACTCGTATTCGACGAGGGGGACCGTGATCTCTTGCTCTGGCCTGTGAAAGACTCGATCAAACGCATTCCGTGGATGGAAACGCCGTCCGCGCAATATGTTGCGAAAATCCACGACCTCGAAGGCATTCAACACTATGCCGATCCGCGCAACGCTCTCGAAAATATCGTGCAGCGTTTCCAGTCCGACCTCGGCATGACGCCAGTGGGTGCCGTCGAACTCGAATTTTTCCTAATGGACCGGAAGTCAGCCTTGGAAGGCAACCCACGCGCGCCCCAATCCCTCGTCAATGAATCGAGACCGCAGCACTATCAACCCTATCACCTGCAAGACGTGGATGATTTCGCGCCCTTCTTCAAGGACCTTTATGCCTGGTGCGATATTCAAGACTTGCCCGCAAAAACCCTGATCGCCGAATATGCGCCGGGGCAAATGGAAATCGTTCTCCGCCATCGCGCTGATGTGTTGAAAGCCTGTGATGAAGCCATCATGTTGAAGCGTGTCATCAAGGCTGCGGCAGAAAAGCACGGCCTCTGCGCCACCTTCATGGCCAAGCCCTATGCCGAATGGACAGGCTCCGGCATGCACGTGCACGTCAGCTTGGGCGATGCGGCCGGTGAAAATCTTTTCACCGCCGAAGACCCGATGGAAAATCAATTGTTGATGCACGCCATCGGCGGCCTCAAAGCGGCCATGGCAGAATCAATGTTGATCTTCGCGCCCAACGCCAATTCCTATCGCCGCTTCCGCCGCAACTCCTATGCGCCGGTGGCTGCGAACTGGGGCGTCAACAACCGTACAGTCAGTCTGCGTATTCCCGCAGGCGCCCCCAAAACCTGCCACATCGAACACCGCCCTTCGGGTGCTGACGCAAATCCTTATTTGGTCATGGCCGCCATTCTTGCAGGCATGCACTATGGCATCACCGAAAAAATGGACCCCGGCAACCCTATCGTCGGCAACGGTTATGAGCGCCGCTCGAAACACATTCCCGGCAATTGGTACGAAGCCATTGACGCATTCTATCGCGCCTCGATCCTGAAGGAATATTTCGGCAAACCCTTCGTTGATACCTTCTGTACACTGAAGGAAGTCGAAGCCGACCGCTTCTATCAGGAACCCTTCAAACGCGACTTTGATTGGTATCTGCGAACCGTTTAAGCGTTTGCACAGTATCAGCTTCATCCGCGGGCTTGTCCCAGCGGATGCGGCTGATGCGTGGAAAGCGCATGGCAATTCCGCTTTTGTGACGCTTTGACTCCTGCACAGCATCAAAAGCCACTTCCAAAACCAGTTTCGGCTCAACCTGCCGCACGGGTCCAAACTTGTTGGTCGTGTTGTTGCGCACGAAGTGATCGAGTTTTTTCAACTCTTCATCCGTAAAGCCTGAATAAGCTTTTCCCACAGGCACAAGTTCTCTCGGCACTTTTGTCTCATCCCATGCGGCGAATGTAAAATCGCTGTAAAACGAAGAGCGCTTGCCCGAACCACGCTGCGCATAAATCATCACGCAATCAGCGGTCAGCGCATCCCGCTTCCATTTCCACCACAGGCCCTTCGGACGGCCCGAAACATAGAGGCTGTCTTTCCGCTTCAACATCAACCCTTCGATGCTGTCAGCGCGCGTCGCGGCCCATGTCGCGTTAAGGTCCTCAAGCGATGCGATACTCAAGACGTCCGACACATCCATCCGTAGAGGCCGATGGACATTCACCCATTCCTCCAGAATGTGCCGCCGCGCAGAGAGTGGACGACCACGCACATCTTCGCCGTCCCGTTCCAGAATATCATAGAGCCTGATGTGGGCTGGATAGTCGGTCAACATTTTCCGCGTCACGGTCTTGCGGTTCAGGCGCTGTTGCAAATCCTGGAAAGGTGCAACCACGCCATCGCGCACCACCAACAATTCGCCGTCCAGTGTCGCGTTGAGTGGAACTTCCGACAGCTCTGGAAACGTGTGGGAAATATCATCGCCTGACCGTGAATAAAGTCTGGTGCCTCCCGCCCGTGAGCAAAGCTGCACACGCACCCCATCCCACTTCCATTCAATCTGATAGTCTTCGGGCTGAAGCACCTCAAAGTCCTTGTCCTCCAGCGGGTGTGACAGCATCAGCGGGCGAAACACCGGTACATTTTTCACATCGGGCCGTGGCGCATGACGACGTAACCACAAAAACAGGGGCGCATAGGGCATCGACAATCCGTGCCACACTTCATCAATGTCATTCACGGGCGTGTCGAAGGCCTCTGCCAAAGCCAGTTTCGCCAGCCGCGCAGAAACCCCGGTGCGCATGCCACCCGTGACAAGCTTTAAAAGCGCCCAGCGGCCGTTTACATCCAACCGGTCAAGCCACGGTGCCAACACGTCTGGAAGCTGGTTCCGTCCAATCAGCAACAGCGTCTCAATCACATCAGAAAGCCGCGGCGGCTCGCCCGCAGCGCGATTGGGCCACACCAGCGATAACGTCTCCGCCGTATCGCCCACATAGTCTCTCGAAATCTTGAAAAGCTCAGGCGCCACATGTTGGCTGGCCAGATCGAGCACCGCCTTCCGCACGGGAAACGACAACGGCAAATTATCCGTCAAGGCGGCCAAGGCATAGCCACGATCAGGATCAGGTGTTGCAAGAAAATACGCCTTCATCAGCGCAACTTTCGCATTTCGTGATGGCGTATAGGACAACTGGTCAAGCAGGGCAGCGAAGGCTTTCATTCGCCACCCTCTTCATCATATCCAACCATGGATAAGGCCCGCGCCTTCAGGCCCATGGCCTGTGCCTGTAGCGTTAAGGCATCGTCGCGCCCATGCGTGATCCAGATTTCACCCGCACCCACATCCTTCAGTGTCTGCACCAGTTCAGGCCAATCCGCATGATCGGAAATGATCAGCGGAAGTTCCACACCACGTTGACGCGCCCGCGCGCGAATGCGCATCCATCCTGAAGCAAAAGCCGGAATCGGATCCGCAAAACGCCGTGACCAACGGTCACCAATCGCAGAAGGCGGGCACAGCACAATTGATCCCGCCAAATCGTCAGGAGCATCAGACACCAATTGAAGGTCACCAAGATCAAAACCATGGCGCACATAAAGGTCGCACATCGTTTTCATGGCACCGTGCAGCCAGATGGTTTTATCATACCCTGCAAGCCGCAACAATCTAATCAGTCTTTGACACTTGCCCAAACTGTAAACCCCAATCTGGTGTGTGCGTTCGGGGAACATTGCGAGCGACGTCATCAGTTTCGCAATTTCATGCCCATCCGGTTCATGCACAAAAACCGGTAAGGCAAACGTGGCTTCGGTCACAAACACGTCACACTGCACCACTTCAAAACCTTGGCATGTCGGGTCAGCGCGGCGTTTATAATCACCCGAAACAACAGCCCGTTGTCCTTTGTAATCCATCACCACTTGCGCCGAACCCAGTATGTGCCCCGCCGGTGCCAGCCAAACACTTACATCGCCAACTGTTATTCTTTCCCCCAAGGCCAATATCTGGCGCATGGGAGAGTCACCAAGGCGCACCTTCATGATGTCTTGGGTTTCCGCCGTCGCCAACACCGCTGCATGCCCGGCCCGCGCATGGTCTGAATGACCATGGGTGATCACGGCCTTTTCAACGGCCTGATGGGGATCAATGTAAAAGCCACCAGGCACACAAAACAGGCCTTCAGGGCTTGGCCGAAGCCAACTTTCAACAGGTTGCGACATGCCATGAATATGGGAGTGGTCGCCAGAATTTGCACTTGCGAAATGCAAGCAATTGCCCTAGATGGCGTTCGTTATAAAGAACGGTAGTGCCATGACTGAACCAGCAACTCTCAACGTCATTCCCACCGGCATGTTTGCCGAGAAGGTCACGGCTGTTCAGCATTACACCGACCGCCTGTTCCGCTTCCGCATTACGCGCCCGCAAAGCCTGCGCTTCCGCTCCGGCGAATTTCTGATGATCGGGCTTCCCAACGCACAAAAGCCCGTGATGCGCGCCTATTCTGTCGCCTCCCCGTCGTGGGATGAGGAATTGGAATTCTTTTCGATTAAGGTTCCCGGCGGCCCGCTCACTGAACATTTGCAAAAAATCAAGGTGGGCGACACCATCATCATGCGCCCGAAGCCCACGGGCACGTTGGTCAATGATGCGCTGATCCCCGGCAAACGCCTGTTCTGTTTTTCAACCGGCACCGGCTTTGCGCCCTTTGCTTCGCTCATCCGCGATCCCGAAACCTACGAAAAATTTGAAACCGTCGTCGCCACCCACACTTGCCGCGAAGCCAATGAACTGAAATATTCTGCTGATACGGTTGCCGCAACAATAACCGACGAATTGGTGGGCGAGTTGGCCCAAGGCCGCCTGCTCTATTTCCCCACGACCACACGGGAAAAGACTGAACACATGGGCCGCATCACCACCTTGATCGAAAATGAAGAGTTCTTCCGTGCACTGAACATTTCGAAGCTTGATCCAGAAACCGACCGCGTCATGATTTGCGGCTCCATGGCTTTCATGAAAGACATCCGCGCCCTGATTGAGCCCATGGGCTTTGTTGAGGGGTCAAACAACGAACCCGGAACTTTCGTGGTCGAACGCGCCTTTGTGGGTTAGGTGCCGCAGAACGTCTGCGACACTTCCTCGTCCGGCAAAGGGCCAGCTTCAAACCCCGCCATATCATCTTGCTCCGTATACGGATTTTTAAGCAAACTGAGCAACCTGTGACAGCGCTCCAGATTGCCATCTTCCGCTTCACGCAATGCGGCCTCAACCTGATGATTGCGGGCAATATAAACAGGATTAACCTGCCGCATCACCCTCACATCAGGGTCAACACCGTCCAGCCGTTTGCGCCACAGTGCCGATACCGCTATCGATACGTCAACGCCGCGCGTCAACGCCCGGAAGAAAAGCGTGAAATCCAGCTTCTCATCCATGAGCACTTTCAACACGTCAGCAATAAAAGCTCCATCGTCTTCGCGCCGATCCAAAATGCCCAACTTCCTTAACATCGCAGCTTCAAAAGCCTCTTCAAACTGCGGATAGAATTTCTCCAACTCAAGTTTTGCGACAGCCACGGCCCGGTCGCTGTCATCGTCCAGCAGCTGTAACAACGCCTCAGCAAACCGTGTCAAATTCCACAGCCCAATCGCAGGCTGTTGGTCCCACGCGTAGCGCCCATATTCATCGATCGAAGAAAACACTTTCTTTGGGTGAAACACATCCAGGAAGGCGCAGGGACCATAGTCAATCGTCTCGCCCGAGATTGCCATGTTGTCGGTGTTCATCACACCGTGAATGAACCCCACACACATCCATTGCGCAATCAGCGTGGCCTGCCGTGAAATCGCGCTGGCCAAAAAGCCACGTACATCATCCGTATGCGGATGACTACGCTGGCGCTCATGCTCATACAACGCTTCAACACCCGTCTTGCCCAAATGCGCCGCTGCAAACTGAAATGAGCCGACCCGCACATGGCTTTTGGCAATGCGCGCCACAATGGCTCCGGGCTCACGCCGCCTGCGATAGACTTGTTCCCCCGTTGCGACGACGGCAAGTGAACGCGTTGTTGGAATTCCAAGCCCTGCCATTGCCTCACTGACAATGTACTCGCGCAGCATCGGACCCAGTGCTGCCCGACCATCGCCGTTGCGGGAAAATGGCGTCGGGCCGGAGCCTTTCAGTTGCAACTCAAAATCGCCCGGCAATGTGGCAATCAAATGCGCCCGCCCATCCCCCATCAGTGGGTTCCACCCCCCAAACTGATGCCCGCTGTAAGCCAAAGCCACGGGTTCAAAGTCACCCCAAGGTCCGTTGCCTGACAAAGCCGCGAGTGTCTCCGATCTTGCAAAGATATCCGGCGGCAAATTCAACTGTGCTGCCAAGGCAACGTTCTGCAAAACCCACGTGGGCGCCGACACAGCTTCAGGTGCAGTCTTCCGCCAAAACGCCTCCGGCAGACGCGAAGCGATCGTCAACGCTTCAACCACGCCATATCAGGATAAGAAAGCGGCTCTTTGGCCTTCAAAAAATAACGGCGGAAGATCTCGGCATAACTCATCAGGTAACCATTGTTCTGCGCAATCAACATATTGCGCTCAGACCGGTAATAGGCTGGCAACTTGTACCAGGCCAATGCGGGCTTTTCATGATGCGGCACATGCAGATTATTGTTCAAAAACAGCAATGACCAAAACCATGAGCATTCGACAATGATGGTGCGATGCTCAATCTGCTCGGCCGCCTGGTGTTCGCAATAGGACCTGACGAGCGCCAACGAAATTCCGGGGTAAGCCACCAGCAGGAGATACTGCCAAACCGGCATGCCGCACCACATCACATAGCCCAGCACACCAGCGCCAGACACCGCAAACATCGCCCAGCACTTGGCTTTATGCGTGTCACCGCGCACAATATCCAAAATCTCAGCCGACCAAAACCGCACGATCCCAACGGCTGGTCCAATCAACATCCGCCCACCCAACGTTTGGTTGATCTGAAACAGCACCCGTTTGATCCCCGCCATGTGGGCCCACTGTTCGGGCAGCAAATAGTAAGACTCAGGATCAATGGCCGGGTCCGTCAAATGGGCGTTATTATGGTGGGTCAGGTGCGTTTCCTTGTACCGTTGAAACGGCAGCCACAGGGTCGGCGTCAGGAAAATCAGCGCCTCATTCAAAACTTTGAGGCGCGTCGGGTGTCCGTGCAGAACTTCATGTTGCAATGACGTGTGCAAAGCCGCAAAATAAGCACCTGCGGCCAAGATCACGTACCACGGTAAAAACGCGTGAAACCACACCACGCTGGCCAGCACAGTGTAGACAATCAAAATCACGCCGATCGTCGGCCATTCGATTGTTCTCTGAAACCTGCTATCCGTCATGATTGCGTAACGCTTCCGTCACCATTAGGATAACATGAATTCCACGGTGACTGCCATCCGTTCAGAACGTCGCAGATGATGAATTTTTCGAGACACAGTCCATGCTCGCCAGCCTGCCAATGTATGACTTGCCGGAAATCCGCGAAAACACGGACGGATTTTGGAGCAGTCTGTCCTCTGCTTTAAGTATGAATATTGCTTTGACACGTGGCGACGATTGGTCGGCCCCGTGGCGCAACCCCAACTTGCTGTTCAGCCAAACCTGCGGATACCCCTTCACCCATGAATTTGCAGGTAAGCTGACCTACGTCGCAACGCCGCACTATGACGTGGATGGCTGCGAAGGCCCGACCTACAGCTCGATTATTTTTGCCAGGGAAATGGCTGACCTTGCCGCTTTCAAAAATTGCAACGCCGCTTACAACAGCAGCGATTCAATGTCGGGCTGTCTCGCACTCAAGTTGGTAGTTGCTGATCACCACACTGCCGGCAGCCTCGCTTTTTTTGCGTCCGGCATCAAGACAGGAAGTCACGCGGCATCACTTTCAGCAGTCCAACAGGGCTTGGCCGATATTTGCGCAATTGATTGTGTGACGGTGGCACTGCTACGGCGCCATCGACCTGAAATACTCGACAATCTGGTAGAGGTCGCAAGGTCGCCAAAAGTTCCAAGCCTGCCCTTCGTGACACGTAGCGGCGACATAGCACATCTGCAGCAGGCGCTGGTCAAAACTGTTCAAATGCCGCAAGCCAAAAAAGACTTGCGCGCCTTGGCGATCAACGGCGTAAGCATTCTTGATCCGCAAGACTATGACGTCATCGTCAATCTTGAAAAATCAATCAGCGATAAAAACATCTTTCCGCAAACCCGATGAAAAAAGGGCGCAGCCGCAAGCGACCGCACCCTGTTTCATCTGTTGACGGATGATTAGTTGCTGGAACGCTGATTGCGCTCAACTGCTGATTCATCCACATAGTCGCCAATTGACTGGCGTTCTACGTCGCCAACTGCTGCAGCAGAAAAGCCTGCTGTTGAGCGTGCGCTGTTGTCAGACTTGCAGTCCGTGTAATCAAGCTTGTTGGCTTGATCTTGCGAACAATTGTAATTGGTTTCAGCGGCAATGGCACCAATTGGGGCCAACAAACCGAGTGCCAAAACTGAAGCGGCGAGTGTACGAATAGACATGATTTTTTCTCCGTGGGTTTCAAGTGTAAGCTACGATTGCCGTAGTCATGATGTAATAACGAAAGCACCGGAGAAAAGGTTTCGGTGGAAAAAAAACGATCTTGTGATCACTGCAGATGCGCGACATCAACATTCCGTGAGAACACGCCAATGCCACAAAAAAGTCGCGTTAGGTGAATGTACTCACGGACATGCATTCCTTGTAATGCGAAACAGTCTGAATTCCTTGTCATCGCCTCGGGCGATGATCACAAGTTTGCTGTCTTCATCGCCAAACCGCATGTAATTTTTATTGGTGATGCGAAGGCTGTTGTTACCGCGATCTGTGACAACAAATGATCCACCATCGCTTTCGATTGAACACTCAAGTGCGTCGCCCATCCCCGTGCATTCAATCAGGTTGCCGCGATAGATCGACGTGTTGCGAAAAACCGCATCAACACGGTCAAGCAGTTCAAACGGACCATCAACGCCTTGGCCTACACCAATCTGCAATCGCATTTTAGTCACCGACTGTTTCTTATGTTTGCGCAGATACGCCTTGTCATAAATCCGCTCATAACAACCTTTGAATTCCGCACGTGCGTCTGTCGCACCGATGACAATCATTGACGCAAAAATAATCACTGCTGAAATTTTCATCGCCGTCATCTCCTTCAATCACTGCATGCCACTTTTATGAGCGCAAACACGCGGTGCTCTATTTCCCGGCCGATCACCACGCCATCGTCCAATCCTCCAAACCGCATTTGCGACGTGTTGGTCAGTTTGATACCCCTTGCTGTGGCAACGACATCAAACGATCCCCCGTTCTGGTCGACACGACACGATGTGGTTTTTTGTTTCACGGCACATGTCACTTGACTGGTGAGGTAAGAAGGGAGTTCGCGAAACCCCGCTTCGACCACACCGGAAGGCTCCCCGCCGTTTTGATCAAGTTTGAGACGGATTTTTAAAACTTCCTGGAGTTTGTGCTTCTGCATATGGGCAGCATCGTAAATCCGCTCATAACAAATGGTATCAGCCACGGCACCGGTGGACAGCACAATCAAAAGCGGCACGATGCTGATAAGTTTCATATGCGGACCACACGCGAAGTTACACGCCTGTTATAGTTGCCACATCCCGATTTTCAACAACCCAGTTGCCGGGCGGCGGCGGGGGCCTTAAAGCCTCCTTCCATGACCCGCAAAACCAATTTTCACATCCTGTCGCAGCTCAATGCTGGAACCCGCAAAGCCTTGCTGGCCCGCACCGAGACTGATCTGTCGCACTACATTGAAAAGGTCCGTCCCATTCTTGCCGCTGTCAAGGCCGAGGGCGACGTCGCTTTGGCGCGCTTTGCGGTGCAATTCGACAAGGCCCCCGTCACGGCCAAAACGATTGCGGCGACCCCATCAGATTTTGCCAAGGCCGAAAAATCACTCGATCCCAAAATGCATGAGGCCATGGGTTTTGCCGCAGACTCGATCACGCGTTTCCATCAGGCACAAATGCCAGAGAAACAATGGATGCTGGAACTGCGCCTCGGTGTTTTTGCCGGCGACCGCACAACCCCCATTCCCTCCGTCGCCTGTTATGTGCCGCGCGGCAAAGGGGCGTTTCCATCCTCTGTTCTTATGACCGCCATTCCCGCCTCCGTCGCAGGCGTCAAAGACATTTGCATCATCACACCGCCGGGCCCCGACGGAAACATCGACGACGCCACCTTGGTGGCCGCTAGGCTTGCTGGTGTCGCTAAGGTTTATAAAGCAGGCGGCGCGCAAGGTATTGCCGCTGTCACCTATGGAACGGAAACACTCTCGCCTGTCAGAAAAATCGTCGGCCCCGGTTCGCCTTGGGTGGGTGCAGCAAAACGACTGGTCGCTGATCGTGTTGATGTCGGCACGCCCGCAGGTTCTTCCGAATCAATCGTGATGGCCGACAGCACAACGTCGGGGGCACTCGCTGCTCTCGATCTTTTGATCGAGACAGAACATGGGCCAGACTCATCGGGCTTCCTGGTGACCTGGGATGAAAACATTGCCCGTGAAGCCATGGCCAAGCTTGAGGAATACTACATACACATGTCAGCCCAACGCGTTGAATATGCTTCAACTGTGCTCTCTGGCCCCTATGGCGGCATCATTCTCGCCGCCAATGAAGACGACGCAATCTCCTTTATCAACGATTACGCGCCGGAGCATTTGCAAATCCTGTCGAGGCAACCGGAACGCTATCTTGATAAAATCATCCACGCCGGTGAAATTCTGCTCGGTGAATTTGCGCCCTCAACCCTTGCCAATTTTGTTGTTGGCCCATCCCATGTGTTGCCAACAGGCGGCTGGGCGCAAACCGGTTCAGCACTTTCAGTGCATGACTTTCTGAAGCGCACCTCCATCGTCAACATCACGCGGCAAGGCTACGACACGCTGGCCCCCCACGCCAAAACCTTCGCTGAATATGAGGGCTTCGACGCCCACGGCAATGCGGTAGGCAGCTTGCGCGATCCCTTCATGAAAACGTAAAAAAGCCCGACGCAAACGCCGGGCTCTGATCGTTCAATCGAATGTGATTATGCTTTTGGCAGCAGGACCGTGTCGATCACGTGGATCACACCGTTGCTGCAGGCGATGTCAGCCGTCACAACCTTGGCACCATTCACTGTCACGCCCGATGTGCCATCCACGTGCAAGGCTTCGCCATTCACGGATGCTGGTGTCAGCTTTTTGCCGCTCACATCGGCAGCCATGACCTGACCCGACATCACGTGCAAAGTGAGAATGGCCGAAAGCTTGGCTTTATTTTCTGGCTTGACCAGATCTGCAACAGTTCCTTCCGGCAATTTCGCGAAGGCTTCATCGCTGGGCGCAAAAACCGTGAACGGACCCTTGCCCTTCAATGTTTCAACAAGGCCCGCTGCTGTGACAGCTGCAACAAGTGTTTTGAAAGAGCCTGCGGCAACTGCGGTATCAACGATATCATGTGTGGTGGTTGTCATTGGAATGTTCCCTTTTGGTGTAATGTGAAGACTTCACCGGAGCAAAAACGTAAGCGCACTCCTGAGGAATGCGCTGCTGCCGTGTCTCTATGATGTCGTTTAACCCCAGACGATCCCTGCACAAGCGTGCAAGCGGTAGAACTGCCTGATCACCATCATATGATGTGTACCACCACAGTTTAACATGTGCGCATCTGCACATGTGACAATTGCACCTCGAACACTTGGGGCCCGACTGCAACACGCACCATTAAAAATCACAGGCGCAATCAAAATGATTGCGCCTGTTTATCAGTATTCACTGGCGTTAATTGCTGGAGCGCTGGTTGCGCTGCACGTTGCTTTCATCGATATAATCGCCTGTGTTGAAAGGGCCGGTGTTGGACACGCCAGCTTCAACTGCAAAGCCCTGGGTCGATCCAACGGTGACGTCATTGACGGGGTATTCAACATGCTGGTTTGTCACTTCAGAACCAGCGGGTGCATTTGGATTGCCAAAGCTGTTGCCTGCAAATGCGGCAGGGGCAAGCAGGGCCAAGGCAAAAACTGAAGCGGCGAGTGTACGAGTAATCATGATCGTTTTCCTTTTGATTGTTAAGTCTTCTCATCCGACACCGCATGTTCTGCGGCGTCATGAACCCCATGTGGGGATCGGAATCCAATCCGCAACCACCAAAGTTACGCTTTCACTTAACTGTGATCTTTCGTTGATTTTTCGTTAGAATTGTCAGCCCGTGCACAACTATTGATCAAATCCTTCCATTCGCGAAGCCGCTCGCCTAAACCCCGCCCATCATGATGCGTATTGAATCTGTCTCCAAACAAAACGGCCACCAAATCCTTTATGTCGAAGCCTCGGCAGCGTTGAACCGCGGCGAGAAAATTGGCTTGGTCGGCCCCAATGGGTCCGGCAAAACCACATTGTTCCGCATGATCACAGGACAGGAAGAACCTGACGAAGGTCAAGTCTCCACCGACAAAGGCATCACCATCGGCTACTTCAGCCAGGACGTCGGTGAAATGTCAGGCCGCAGTGCTGTGTCCGAAGTCATGGACGGTGCAGGCCCGGTCAGTGCTGTTGCTGCAGAACTCGCAGACCTCGAAGCCGCCATGGCCGACCCTGATCAAGTCGACAAGATGGACGACATCATCGCCCGCTACGGTGAAGTGCAGGCCCACTACGAAAAACTTGACGGTTACGCCCAGGACGCGCGCGCCCGCGAAGTCTTGGCGGGCCTTAGTTTCTCACAAGAGATGATGGACGGCGATGTGGGGAAACTTTCAGGCGGCTGGAAAATGCGTGTGGCCTTGGCCCGCATCCTCCTCATGCGACCCGATGCCATGCTGCTCGACGAACCCTCAAACCATCTCGATCTTGAAAGCCTGATCTGGCTCGAGGACTTTCTCAGAAACTACGATGGCATGTTGTTGATGACGTCCCATGACCGCGAATTCATGAACCGCATCGTCACCAAGATCATCGAAATCGACGGCGGCGAACTCACCACCTTTTCAGGCGATTATGAATTCTACGAGCAACAACGCCTGCTCAACGAAAAACAACAGCAAGCTTCATTCGAGCGCCAGCAATCCATGCTGGCCAAGGAGCTCAACTTCATTGCCCGCTTCAAGGCCCGCGCCTCTCACGCCGCACAGGTACAATCCCGCGTCAAGAAACTGGAGAAGATCGACCGTGTCGAACCTCCGAAGCGCCGCACCCCAGTTGCGTTTGAATTCGCCGCAGCACCCCGCTCTGGCGAAGACGTTGTCAGCATCGCAAAGGTTCACAAGGCCTATGGCACACGCTTGATTTACGCTGATCTCGATTTCCAAATCCGTCGCCGCGAACGCTGGTGCATCATGGGTGTGAACGGAGCTGGAAAATCCACGCTCCTCAAACTCATCGCCCGCACCACCGAACCCGATACCGGATCAGTCACCATCGGCGCTTCCGTGAAGATGGGCTATTTCGCCCAACACGCCATGGAATTGATTGATGGCGAAGACACGTTGTTCGAGTCGCTTGAGGGTGCTTTCCCGCAAGCCACACAAGGCTCACTCAGAAATCTTGCAGGCGCTTTTGGCTTTTCCGGCGACGACATCGAAAAGAAATGCCGGGTCCTGTCCGGCGGCGAAAAAGCCCGCCTTGTCATGGCCCGCATGCTTTACGATCCGCCAAATTTCCTGGTGCTCGACGAACCCACAAACCACTTGGATCTTTTCACCAAGGAAATGTTGATCAAAGCCTTGGCTGATTACGAAGGCACCATGCTGTTCGTCTCCCACGACCGCCACTTCCTCGCCGCCTTGTCAAACCGCGTGCTGGAACTCACCCCGGAAGGCATCCACCAATATGGCGGAGGATACACCGAATATGTCGAGCGCGTGGGTTACGAAGCGCCGGGGTTGCATCTATGATCACTGGCTCACCCCCGAAATCCGGCTTTGCCGCCATGGCGATTGAACTGATTGTCAGCAACTATGACAACAGTCTCGCATTTTGGACCGGCCCCATGGGCTTCACCGTGTGTTACACTCGCGCCGCCACGAAATTCGCCTACCTCGAACACCCCGATGGCGCACAGATGATGTTTTATGAACGCGACGGCGATTGGGAAACCGGCCCCTTTGAATTGCCGCTGGGCCGCGGTGCAATCATTCAATTGACTGTGAAAGACATCGAAACCGCCCACCGCGCCGTTCTGGCTGCGAACATCCCGCTCTATGTGCCACTGCGCGAACGGTGGCGCCACTGGGGCGACCGCGAAGGCGGCCAACGCGAATTCCTCGTCCAAGACCCCGATGGCTATCTGGTGATGGTCAATCAAAAGATTGGAGAGCGGTCTTTGCCCTAAGTCCATACTGGCCTGATTTATGCCTTGTACGTAACATCATGAATCAGCACAGATAAACGCTGGCTCACAAAAAAGGGCAGTCATCCATCCCTTTCGCCTGTGTCAATTTCGATATGCAGCGATAGCATAACTTAACGCCTGAATTTGGGCGCATACCCGCGTCCTTGCTGCATCGCAGCATGAAGGAGAAAACCATGACACTTAACGTTCAACCATCGGAGGCACCAGACGATCCGGGCCTTCAAGGACACGGCACCGCCAACACGGTTGTGCCGTCTTCATTTTGGATTCTCGCCTTGGGTGCCATTGGCGTCGTCTACGGCGACATCGGCACCAGCCCGCTTTATGCGCTGCGCGAAGCCGTCAACGCGGCCTTGGTGCTGGACGGTAAAATCACCGAACAGCTTATTCTCGGCATATTGTCACTGATCATCTGGGCGCTGTTTCTGGTCGTCACCCTCAAATATGTCGTGGTGTTGCTACGTGCCGACAACAAGGGCGAAGGCGGCACGCTGTCCTTGATGGCGCTGGCAATGCGCGGGCGCGGAAAATTTTCAGTGCTCATTCCTGCACTGGGCATGATCGGTGCCGCACTGTTCTACGGTGATGCCATTATCACCCCAGCCATTTCCGTACTCTCGGCAATTGAAGGTTTGAAATTGGTCACACCTGCTTTTGACCCTTATGTGATTACAATTTCACTGGCGATCATCATTGCGTTATTTGCGGTGCAGTCTCAGGGCACGGCCTCCGTCGCTAAATTTTTTGGACCGATCACACTGTTATGGTTTGCGGCCCTCGCCGTTTCAGGTGTGGTGAACATAATGGCCAACGTGCAAGTGCTCTACGCTTTCAACCCGCTCTATGCCGTTTCATTTCTGTCCAACCACGGCATGATTGGTCTTGTAACCTTGGGTGCGGTGTTTTTGGCCGTCACGGGCGCAGAAGCACTTTATGCCGACCTCGGGCATTTTGGGGTGAAGCCCATTCGCGCTGCTTGGTTATATGTTGTGCTGCCGAGCTTGTTGTTGAATTATCTCGGCCAGGGTGCACTCTTGCTGGCGCGTCCGGAAACAATCGAAAATCCATTCTTCCTGATGATGCCAGACTGGGCCTTGTTGCCCATGGTGTTGCTTGCCGGTGCGGCCACGATCATTGCCAGCCAGGCCGTCATCACCGGTGCCTTTTCGATGACGCGGCAAGCCGTGCAGCTGGGCTTGTTGCCACGCATGCGCATCGCATTCACATCGGAGTCCAACGCAGGCCAAATCTATATGCCGCAAATCAACTGGCTTTTGTTGATCGGCGTGGTCGTATTGGTCCTCGCCTTCAAAAACTCTTCAAACCTTGCCACGGCCTATGGCATCGCCGTTACGGGCACCATGGTGGTGACGGCAGTTCTCGCCATGTTTGTCATCAAGAACCGTTGGAAATGGTCCTTGCTGGGAACCCTCGCGCTGATGCTGCCGCTGTTGATCATTGACCTGATATTCTTCAGTGCAAATGCTTTGAAAATTGCACAAGGCGGTTGGATGCCATTGGCTCTCGGTGGGTTCATTATGCTGATGATGTATATCTGGCGCAAAGGTGCGCGCCAAATCAATCTCACAACACAAAACATGGATGCTCCCCTTAGCACGGTGGTGAAAAGCCTAGCCAAGAGCAGCGTACACCGCATCGACGGCACAGCGATCTTCTTCACGCAAACCCCTGATCAAGCGCCAACAGCTCTCATGCACAGCTTGAAGCACTTCAAAGGTTTGCACCGCCACAACGTCATCCTGTCCGTCAAGGCCGACGGCCAGCCCTATGTGGATGAGGCAGCGCGCATGAAAGTGAAGGAATTGTCGAAAGACTTTACAGCGATCGAAATGCACTTTGGCTTTTTGGAAACACCTGACGTGCCAAAGGCCCTGTCGCAATCCGAGTGGCCGGGAAGTTCCGCTGCACCCGCCAACACCAGCTACTTCCTGTCGCGGCGCAGCTTGCAAGCCTCACAGCAAATCGGCATGCCGTTGTGGCAGGATGCAATTTTCATCTTTCTCGCCCGCAACGCCGACGACGCCAGTCGCTATTTCCAATTGCCGCCAGACCGGGTGGTGGAATTGGGAAGTCGCATCTCAATTTAAGCAGCAGGGGGAGGACACTCCCCCTGAAACTTTCTGACACAAATTTGAGTGTCTTGAACCATCGCGTTATGTCAGCTGCAGGCGTTCCACACTCAGCCGTGCACCAATGTCATGACTTTGGGGTCAACACCTGTTGAATTCAGTCGTTTGATTACACGGTATTTTCTTCTTGATCTCAGATTTAAAGGAAATTGCTATGCTGAAATCAAAGCTGCTTCTCATCACCGAGAATTATGACTTGCCGCATTTTGCCATGGTCAGCGGCTATCTGAAAGACGAACTGGGTTCACAGGGCTTTGGAATGCGCGGTCCTGTAAAAAATCCACATGACCTGTCGGGTGAGCTTTTCCTGAACGTCATCCTGACGCCTGGTGGAAATGGCGAACGTGATTGGAACTGCGTGCGGCGCAAGGCACCTGCAACCTGAACGCGGCGGTATCAGCATCAATTTATTTGTGCTATCATACTTACGTCCCAGTGGTCTTATCTCAGAGGAGATGAAAATGGCTTTTACTGAATGGATGATCAGCGGTCCTGAAATCGCTTCCTGCAATTGTGCCTATGGCTGCCCCTGCCAGTTCAACGCGCTTCCCACCGACGGCACGTGCCGCGCGGCGGTCGGCATGCAAATCAAAAAGGGCCATTATGGCAAGGTCAAACTGGACGGCTTGCGCTGGGCCGCAACGGCAGCATGGCCCGGCCCCATCCACATGGGGCATGGCGAAATTCTGCCCATCGTTGATGAACGCGCCACACCGGAACAGCGCGAAGCCCTGCTCATGATCATGTCCGGCCAAGACACTGAACCCGGCGCCACATTTTTCAACGTCTTCGTATCGATGTGTGACACGGTACATGAACCGATGTTCAAACCCATCGAATTTGATGTCGACATGAAGACTTGCATGGGACACATCAGGGTGCCGGGCGTGCTTGACGTGAAAACCGATGCGATACGCAATCCGATCACGGGCAATGCGCACCACCCCAAAGTGTCGTTGCGCGCTGGCTTTGAATTCAGCGAGGCGGAATTTGCCAGTGGCACGATCCGGTCTGACGGTCCGATCAAGCTGGCAACCGACGGTCGCCATGCACATCTGGCGAACCTGCACATGACGGGGCAAGGCATCGTACACTGATCGTTGGCGGTCCGATGTTTGAAGTCATCGCCAAACATGAACGCTGGTTCGTGCTGGTGGGTCTTGCGGCTGTAGCCATCGTTGGGCTTCTCGGCACCCTGTACAGCGGCGACATGCTGATGATGTCAGCATCCGGTGAGACGGGCGCATTCGCCTATGCTGCGCTGATGTTCGTCATGTGGTGGACGATGATGATGGCCATGATGTTGCCGTCGGCAGCGCCTGCCATTCTCACCTATGCTGCGTTGAGCCGGAAATTTTCCGACAAGGGTGCGTCTGTTGCACCGCTTGGTCTTTTCGTTGCAGGCTATGCCCTCATCTGGACCGGCTTTTCCATTGCAGCCGTCGTGTTACAGCTGCTGTTCGATGATGTGATAGCGCTGTCGATGATGATGGCCGTCACCAGCGCCGTGATTGGTGGTGCCTTGCTGGTTGCCGCCGGTCTCTACCAACTCTCGCCCCTGAAAGCGGCTTGCCTGCGCAACTGCCAGTCGCCGCTGGTGTTTCTTGGCCGCAACTGGCAAGCCGGACATCGCGGTGCAGTGCGTATGGGGTTGTCACACGGTCTCTATTGCCTTGGCTGTTGCTGGGTGCTGATGGGACTGTTGTTTTATGGCGGCGTGATGGAGCTGCGCTGGATTGTCGGGCTCGCATTCTACGTCGCCGCGGAAAAACTCATCCCTGCAGGTAACCGCCTGAGCCATTTGACCGGACTGCTGCTTGTGGGTTGGGGCATTTGGTCCATTGCCGTTGCTTTAACCCCTGAAACATTCTGACACTATCTTCCATGTCGTGAATCATCTGTGGTGTGGCGAAATTTCTCCCGTGCTATGTCCGCGTCATGTTATCACAGCGACATAACGCACAAAAACGACAGGGAACGCCATGACCGTGAAGTCCGACATTGAAATTGCCCGCGAAGCCAAAATGAAGCCGATCATGGAAATCGGCGCAAAGCTGGGCATCCCTGCGGAAGATCTGATCCCTTACGGCCATACCAAGGCGAAAATCCAGCTCAGCTACATCGATAAACAGGCCTCGAAGATAAACGGCAAGCTCATCCTCGTCACCGCCATCAACCCCACCCCCGCGGGCGAAGGTAAAACCACAACCACCGTCGGCTTGGGCGATGGTCTCAACCGCATCGGCAAAAAAGCCATGGTGGCGCTGCGTGAACCTTCACTTGGTCCTTGCTTTGGCATGAAGGGCGGTGCCGCAGGCGGCGGCTATGCGCAAATCGTGCCGATGGAAGACATCAACCTGCATTTTACCGGCGACTTCCACGCCATCACGAGCGCACACAATTTACTGTCGGCCATGATCGACAATCACATTTACTGGGGCAATGAACTTGGCATCGACACCCGCCGCGTGGTCTGGCGTCGCGTCATGGACATGAACGACCGCGCACTCCGCGAAGTTGTCTGCTCCCTCGGCGGCGTGGCCAACGGGTATCCCCGCGAAGCAGGCTTTGACATTACAGTGGCCTCCGAAATCATGGCCATTCTCTGCTTGGCCAATTCGATTGCAGATTTGGAACGCCGCATCGGCCAAATCGTTGTCGCCTACAAGAAAGACAAAACCCCCGTTCTCGCCAAAGACATCAAAGCCCCTGGCGCCATGGTCGTGTTGCTCAAAGACGCGCTGATGCCAAACCTGGTGCAGACGCTGGAAAACAATCCGGCCTTTGTGCATGGTGGACCTTTTGCCAATATTGCTCACGGGTGTAACTCGGTCATGGCGACAAAGACCGCATTGAAACTCACCGACTATGTTGTGACAGAAGCAGGCTTCGGCGCAGACCTTGGCGCTGAAAAATTCTTCGACATCAAATGCCGCAAAGCAGAATTGACGCCGTCAGTCACAGTCATCGTCGCAACCGTCCGTGCACTGAAGATGCATGGTGGCGTGGCCAAGGAAAACCTCAAAACCGAAAACGTTGAAGCCCTGAAGAAGGGCCTCGCCAACTTGGGTCGCCACATCGAGAACATCAAGAAGTTCGGTGTTCCAATTGCGGTTGCTGTCAACCACTTCATCGCCGACACCGAAGCCGAAATTGACGCCGTCAAAGCCTATTGCAAAGAGCAAGGTGTTGAAGCCTTCAAGTGCACCCACTGGGCCCACGGCGGTGCAGGCATTGAAGACTTGGCCAAGCACGTCGCCATGTTGGCTGATAAAGACTCGGCACAATTCAAACCACTTTATGATGAAGCCATGCCGCTGTTCGAAAAGGTCCGCACCATTGCCCGCGAGATTTACCGCGCCGACGACATCGCCGCCGACAAATCCATCCGCGACCAGTTCAAAGCCTACGAAGCCGCAGGCTATGGCAAATTCCCGATCTGTATGGCCAAAACCCAATACAGCTTCTCCACTGATCCAAACCTCAAGGGCGCACCCACCAACCACATGGTGCCCATCCGCGAAGTGCGCCTCTCAGCCGGTGCCGAATTCATCGTCGTCGTCTGCGGCGACGTGATGACAATGCCAGGCCTGCCAAAAGTGCCATCCGCCGAAGTGATTGGCTTGGATGCAACGGGCCGCATTGAGGGACTGTTCTAAGACACCCCTCTCCCGCCTCGCAAACGCGAGGCACCCTCTCCCGCAAGGGGCGAGGGGCGTTCAAACAACCTCTTTCCCCTCGCCCTTTAC
>JANOPL010000071.1:0-25885 GCA_031421835.1 Hyphomicrobiales bacterium
AACGATTGGCTGAGTTCGGGATTTCTGAGAAAGACGCGCTCGCGATAGAAATTGAGAGCATGCGGAAAGTTGAAGTGGCAACGGAGCTATGCAAGGCTTCACCGTCTGCTCCTATCGAATTATTGACGGCTGATGTCTATGACGATGGAGGTTGGACATGGCGGAACTGAGCTATCGCGACGCCGTCATTCGCGGCATTGCCCAGGAAATGGAGCGCGACAAAAATGTTGTGTTCCTCGGCGAAGACGTGGCCAAGGCAGGTGGCGTGTTCAAAGCCACGGTTGGGCTTTACGAACAATTTGGTCCCTTGCGTGTGCGGGACACGCCGATCTCCGAACAAGCCATTTTAGGCGCTGCAATGGGAGCGGCCATGACAGGTCTTCGCCCCATCGCTGAAATCATGTTCTCGGATTTCATTGCGGTTTGCTTTGACTACATCGCCAATGAAATGCCGAAAATTTCCTACATGACCAATGGCCAGATCAAGTGCCCGCTGGTCATTCGCACTGGCAACGGCGCTGGCGTGCGCTTTGGCGCGCAGCATTCGCAGTCGGTCGAAAACTGGACGATGATGATTCCAGGTTTGAAGGTTGTAGCGCCCTCGTCGCCTGTTGATGTTGTCGGTTTGATGGCGGCAGCCGTGCGCGACAATAATCCTGTGATTTTCCATGAACACAAGGCGCTTTACGCCACCAAGGGCGAGGTGCCCGATGGTGAAATTGTCGACACGCTTGGCACAGCAAAAATCCTGCGCCCCGGCAAGGACTGCACTATTCTGGCCTTGGCCATGATGGTGCACCGCGCGATGGACGCTGCTGAGATTTTGGCACGCGACCATGGCATTGATGCAGAAGTGATTGACGTACGCTCCCTCGTGCCACTGGATACGCAGACCATGTTGGCCTCCGTTGCCAAAACCGGACGCCTTTTCACAGTCGAAGAAAACCCGCGCCTGCTTGGTTGGGGGGCAGAGATTGCTTCGATTGTGGCTGACGAAGCGTTTTGGGATTTGAATGGACCGATCGTGCGCATTACCACGCCGCACATTCCACTGCCTGCAGCTGACCACTTGGAAGACTTGGCGCTTCCTAATGCGGCACGCATCGTTGAAAAAATCGTGCGTGTGATGAAGGGTTGATGCCCATGGCGAACACCATCATCATGCCGCAGTTGGGCGAGACGGTTGCCGAAGGTAAAATACTCAGCTGGTTTAAAGCCGTGGGCGACGACATTAAAATCGGTGATCGGCTTTTCGAAGTTGAAACAGACAAGGTCACGATTGAAGTTGAAGCTGTTGTTGCTGGCAAACTGACTGAAATCAAAACAGGCAATGGTGTTGTGGCCAAAGCCGGGGCGGTCGTTGCAATTGTTGGTGACGAGTCCGCTGCACCCGTTGAGGTGGCGCAAGCAATGCCGCTGAGCATGAATGCTTTCGAAGAGGTAAAAACGCCACTCCCGAATTATGGCAACGCCAAAACCCCAGAAGGCTTGCGCATCACACCGTTGGCGCGACGCCTGCTCTCAGAGGGTCAAGCCGATATGGCCGCGTTGGCGCAATTTGCGGCGGCAAAGGCTTTGCCGAAAATTGAAGAGAAAGATGTGAGAGCGTTTCTGTCTTCTGCGCCGAGCACGAAGCCATCCGTCTCGTCGCCAATTGCAAGCACAGGCAATGTCATCACGCTCAACACCATCCGTTCGAAAACTGCAGAACGTTTGGCGGAAAATTGGCGCACCATTCCGCACGTGTTCCAAGCCATAGATGTGGATTTTACCGAAATTGAATTGGTGCGTGCGCGCCATAAAGAACGCTTCAAGGCTGAAACCGGAAGCTCCCTCACCTATCTGCCTTTCATTGCGCGTGCCGTGTGCATCGCGTTGCAGGCTTTTCCGCAGATCAATGGGCGGTTCGGCAGCAACACATTGACGCTCTCGAACGACATCAACCTCGGCATTGCGGTTGATCTCAATCACAATGGCCTTGTGGTTCCGGTGGTGCATGCGGTGCAGGACTTCACGTTGCAAGGCCTTGCCAAGGCGATTGCCCGTCAAATCGACAAAGCCCGTTCAGGCAAAATGACGGCCGCTGACATGAGTGGTGGCACCTATTCCATCACCAACAATGGCGCTTTCGGCACAAGCTTCACCACACCCATCATCAATGCACCGCAGGTGGCTATTCTTTCGACCGATGCCATTCGCAAGCGGCCTGCGGTAATCACCACGGAACTTGGCGACGCGATTGTGCCGCGACTGATCGGCACTGTCGGACAAAGCTTCGATCATCGCGCTTTCGACGGAGCCTATGCTGCGGCCTTCCTGTCAAAACTCAAAGATACTCTCGAGACCAAAAAATGGGCCGGAGAGTTGGGAGAGAACACATGAAATATAATAGCCCTTATGCAACTGCTTCATGGGGCCAGATGGCCAAGGACTGGGAAGAAGGTGTAGACTACTCCCGAATGTCGAAGGAGCGTCTGGCCAAGGCCCAAGCCGCCGTGCGCAATGCCGGCCTTGGCGCTGTGCTCTGCTTCAACTTCGACAATATCCGTTACGTGACGGCAACCCATATTGGCGAGTGGGCGCGCGATAAGTTCTTCCGCTATGCGCTTTGTCCTGCTGAAGGCAGCCCCTTTCTGTGGGATCCTGCCCCTCCGGCCAAACGCATCTCATCGCCTTGGATCAAGGACAATGTGGCAGCTCCGCTTACCACGATGCAAGGTGCCTTTCCCCCAAGCCTTGGCATTCAGCTTGCTTTTGCCAAGCAGATTAAAAAAGCCTTGGTCCATTATGGCATCGCCAATCAACCCTTAGGCATCGACATTATGGAAATTGGTATGCTGCGCGCCCTCGAGGCGGAAGGCATTGAAGTGGTGGATGGCCAGCAAGCCATGCTGGATGCGCGTGAGGTGAAAACCGGCGACGAAATCGAGCTCCTGAAAATGGCGGCCAGCATGGTCGATGCAACCTATGTTGATATCGCCCGCGCCATCCGCCCGGGCACGAAAGAGAATGAACTTGTGGCGATTGCCAATGACCGACTGTTCCGCATGGGCTCAGAGCGCGTCGAATGCGTGAATTCTGTCTCTGGTCGCCGTGGCCGCCCACATTCCCACACGTTCTCAGACCGCATGATCCAGCCCGGCGACATGATTTTCCTCGATATCATGCACAGCTTCAATGGTTATCGCACGTGCTATTACCGCACCTTCATTTGCGGCCAACCCAACAACAACCAGATTGACGCCTATGAAACAGCATCTAAATGGTTAAGTGCCTCAATGGACATGATCCGGCCCGGTGTCACACCTGATGAAGTGGCCGCTGTGTGGCCCGATGCCCATGAGTTTGGATACAAGGACGAAGAAGAAGCCTTCCTGCTGCAATATGGCCATGGCGTAGGCATGTCGCTGTGGGAGCGCCCGATCTTCTCCAAGCGCTTCAAAGGTCAGACCCGGCCGTTGAAGGAAGGCATGGTGTTTGCTCTTGAAACCTGGAAAGGTTCCAATGATGGTTCAGGTGCCGCGCGCATTGAAGAGGAAGTTGTTGTCACGAAGGATGGCTGCGAGATCATCACCAACTATCCATCAGATCATTTGATCTCTTGTGGCCTTCCCGGTTGTGAGGTTGTGGCGTAAAGCCCCCAGCCCATGTCACTCAATCATGCCAGCCGCATTCCTGTCACGCTTGTCACGGGCTTTTTGGGGAGTGGCAAAACCACGTTGATCAATGCGGGGCTGAAATCACCCGAACTCGCCAGGACGGTGGTGGTGGTCAATGAATTTGGCGCAGTGGGACTGGACCATCAACTTTACACCAGCAGCAATGATGCGGTTGTGGTTCTCGAAAATGGCTGCCTGTGCTGCACAGTCAAGAGCGATCTAATAGCCACCATGAACAGCCTTTATCATGACCGTGCACGGGGCGACCTTCCAGACTTCGACAATGTGGTGATTGAGACAACGGGGCTGGCGGAACCTGGACCGGTGCTGCAAGCCTTTCTTTCGGAACCGACATTGGACGGGCTTTACCGCGTGGTGAATGTGGTCACGGTGGTTGACGCGGTGAATTGGCAGGCAACAGCGCAGAAACATGATGAAGCGCTGAAACAGGTGGCGTTGGCTGATGATGTTGTGATCTCAAAACTCGACTTGAGGGATGATGACACTTACGCCGAACTTGAGGTTCAATTGCGCGCCATCAACCCTGTCGCGAGAATAGCAAAGTCGGATTTCAGTATCGACGCCGTTGCCCCCTTGCTGATGCACAAGGGCTTTGATGCCGCTGACCCGATGGCTGACCCTTCCGAATGGTTGTCGATTGCCACCTACGAGACCTATGTTCAGAAAAAAGTTGAGGAAGAAGGCGTCAGAGATCAAGACGTGCCGCAGCATCTCGTTGCCAAAGGCATAGAGAGCTTTGTCCTCACGCGTCCAAACCCAATGACCCGTGAGGAGCTGCAGTTTCTGCTTGATGGCATTACCCAAAATCTTGGGCCCAACCTATTGCGCGTCAAAGGTCTGATCAACATTCATGAAGAGCCCGGAAAGCCAGCTGTTGTGCAAGGTGTACAACACCTTCTGCACAATTTAACTTGGCTCGAAAAATGGCCAACCAGCGATGAACAGACCCGTATCATATTTATCACTCAAGGTATTGCCCGCAGCAGTCTTAGAGAGATGATCGAACTGCTTGACCACATGTGCAAGCGCACGTTCGCTGCCCGTGAGCGCGGGAGATTGGCGCAGCTGGAAGCGGAACTGAAAGAGAAAGCATCACCGTGACATCAAAACACAAGATTGCATGGATTGGTGCGGGCAAAATGGGCCTGCCGATCTGCAAGCGTATCAAGGCCGCGGGGCGCAGTGTGACAGTACTCGCCCGCAGGCCTGAGCAGGCAGAGGTTTTGGCGTCTCTCGGTTTTGCCATTGCGGACTCCGTCTCAACTTCGATACGTGATGCAGACATCGTGTTTACGTCTGTAAGCGACGACAAGGCACTTGCTGATGTCGTCTTGAATCCGGCCTTTGCATCATCACTAAAGCCTGGTGCAGTCTTCATTGACATCAGCACGGTGTCGCCAGCCATTTCCGCTCAGATTGCGTACAAGCTCTCCAAGTCCAACGCCTATCTTCGATCGCCGGTTTCGGGTTCGACTGGCATGGCAGAAGCAGGCACGCTGACGGCTCTGGTGTCTGGCCCCAAAGTTGCCTTTGATGACATGGCCGAGGTGTTTTCCACCTTTACCAAGAAAGCCTTTCATCTGGGAGAGGCTGAAGAGGCGCGCTATCTCAAACTCGCAATCAACAGCATGGTCGCCGCCACGTCAGCCCTTTTGGGCGAAGCACTGGCTTTTGGCCTGAAGGGGGGCCTTAGTCATGCCGCCATGCTGGAGGTCATCACCCAGAGTGCTGTGGCCTCGCCGCTCATCGGCTACAAGAAGGACATGATCATCAGCGGCAACTATTCACCTGCGGCCACTTTGAACATGTTGAAGAAGGACCTTGATCTTTTGATGTCAGAAGCCAGCGTGCAACACACACCTTTGCCTATCAACCACATGATCAGAGATATTTATGCCAGAGCCGTTGACCAAGGTTTGGGCGAAAAAGATTTCTTTATCCTGGTTCAGGAAGCGGAAAAAGCTGCAAACGCCAAGGCCAAATAATGACGGCCGATTTCGATGCGATTGTCATTGGAGCAGGCGTCATTGGGCTGGCAATCGCACGTAATCTTGCAATGGCTGGTCATCAGGTGCTGGTACTTGAGAAAGCACCGCGTGCGGGAACAGAAACATCATCACGCAACTCAGAAGTGATTCATGCCGGGCTATATTATCCCACCAACAGTCTGAAAGCCCGCTTCTGCACGGAAGGTCGACAACAACTCTATGCTTTCTGCGCCGAACACGGCGTGGCGTCGCGACGCGTTGCCAAGCTGATCGTTGTTGCGACTGACTCGGAAGCAGCCACACTGGAGAAAATACAATCGCAAGCAATCGCAAACGGCGTAAATGATTTGGAGTGGCTCAACGCCGCGGAAGTATCAACCCTCGAACCAGAGATCAGATGCAGCGCGGCTTTGCTGTCCCCGTCGACTGGAATACTAGATGTGCACGGCTTTATGCTTGCGCTGCAAGCCAGTGCAGAAAGTTTTGGCGCGACTTTTGCCTTTCAAACAAACTTCAAGAGCGCCGAGAAATGCGGTGGACTATTTGACATTTCAATGCAAGGCGCGGGTGGCGAAACGTGCCTGCTGAAATGCCGGACGCTCGTCAACTGTGCGGGCCATGGTTCACATGCAGTTGCCGCGGCCATCTCAGGTTTTTCAGTTGATCTGTTACCGCCGCGATTTCTCGCAAAGGGCAGTTACTGTAACCTGTCAGGAAAGGCGCCATTCAATCACTTGATTTATCCTGTTCCCGTTTCAGGAGCTCTCGGCATTCATGCAACCCTTGATACGAGTGGTGCAGTGCGATTTGGTCCGGACATACAATGGGTTGACACACTGGACTATGGCTTGCCTGCAGGACTTGCGGAAAAATTCGTGGGCGCAATACAGTCTTATTGGCCCGCCGTAGTCACACGCAGCCTTTCGCCCAGCTATTGTGGCATCAGACCGAAAACTCACGGACCAACCGAAAGCTTTGCGGATTTCTCAATCCAGTTCGAAGATCGTCATGGTTTCACAGGACTGGTAAATCTTTTCGGCATTGAGTCACCTGGCATCACTTCATCACTTGCGATTGCAAGTCATGTTGTAGATGGTTTGAGCAGGGCTGGGGCCAAATAAATTTTGCCCCGCACCTTCATCTGTCAGGCCCAAATGCAGATCAATCGCATCGGCAAATGGTTCGCCTCTGGTTGGACAACTTGCGCTGGTTGGTCTGTGGGGTCGCTAGACATGCAAGTGGAAACGACGTTGGATTATCAATCGCAGTTTGCGGACGCAGAAAGTTGACCGTTGCATCAAGCTTTCCACTGATAAAAGGCAACGGAAATACATCGAAGCAAACTCTTCCACCCGTTCTCCAAACCAATTGGTGTTGCAGCCTGATTGGCAACCTGTAACAACTGCAGCTCAGAGACTCTTATTGAACTGATCAGGACAAGCGACATGGATAGCAAGAACGAAAATCCAACAGAACTGATCACCCATTCGTTGGATGACGTCCATCGCCTTTGCTTTCGCATTCTGACGCGGCACGGACTCTCTGAAGCCCAAGCGGCAGCGATTTCCAAGGTTCTCACAGCGGGTGAAAGAGATGAATGCCGTTCACATGGCGTCTATCGCATTCCGGGATGCGTGAAGACTGTCAAAAGTCAGAAATTCAATTGCGATGCGGTGCCCGATATTTCCCCATCAGAAGGTCCGGTAGTGCGGGTTGACGCGAATTTCGGATTTTCCTGTTTGGCCTTGGACATGGCGATCCCGGAGCTGGTGGCGCGAACCAACGCGTTTGGCCTATCTGCGCTTGTCATCAACAATTGTTTTCACTTTTCCGCCCTCTGGTATGAAGTGGAAGAGTTGGCCAAACACGGTCTGGTTTCGCTGGCGATGAGCCCCAGTCTCAGGTGGGTTGCTCCAGCGGGTGGCGTCAAATCCTTGCTTGGAACCAACCCCATTGCGTTCGGATGGCCGCGTCCAGACGGGAACCCCTATGTCTTTGATTTTGCAACCAGCGAAGTGGCGCGGGGGGAAATCGAGTTGCACCGACAGAATGCCAAGGCAATGCCCTTGGGTTGGGCAATCGACAAGAACGGCAATCCGACGACGGATCCTGCGGCAGGACTGGCAGGGGCCATGCTGACATTCGGAGGTCACAAGGGTTCGGCGCTTTCAACCATGATCGAACTGCTCGCCGGACCACTGATCAACGACATGATGAGTTTTGAATCCTCGGCATTTGATGCAGGGGCAGGCGCTGCGCCATGTCATGGCGAACTGATTTTGGCCTTCTCTCCAGAGCGACTGCTCGGCATTGACAAAGCAACCGCCTTTGAGCGCGCAGAAGGACTGTTTCGGCAAATCACAGAGCAAGGAGCGCGCCTGCCGTCGCAACGCCGCTACGAGGCCCGATTGCGTTCGGAAAGAGATGGTGTGAAGATCACGCGCATACAGAATGATCTCCTGCAAAGGTTGTTAAGCGGCGATGTCTGATCGGCATTGCAATTCCGCTTGCGTGTCAGTCACTCGCTCTCAACGCTGAGAGCGGATGCCCATCACGCGTCTGATGATGATCGGCGCTGCGATTGAAACGATGAGCAGCAATCCCATCAGTACACTGATGACAATGCCGGGCACATTGATCAGCGAGAGGGCCAAGGTTGCTAACCCTAAGACAAACACCGCGAGCACAACGCCGCCTATCGACCCCACACCCCCAGCGATGGACACGCCGCCGAGAATGACCATGGTGATGATATCAAGCTCCCAGCCCAGGGCAATGTTTGAGCGCGTGGAACCAATGCGAGACGTCAGCAACACTGCAGCTAAACCAGCCATTACCCCTGTCAGCGCAAAAAGGATAAGTTTGATGCGGTCAACCGGGATACCGGAAAACTGCGCCGCAACCGGATTGTTGCCAATTGCAAACAAGCGCCGCCCCGTTGCCGTACGATGCAACACCACTGCAAACACGGCAGCAAGCAGCAGGAACAGTGCAAATGAGTAAGCAATCGGCGGCCACTTTATCAGATAGCCCTGCCCGACGGTTGAAAAGCCCGGCGGATATGTGGTGAAGGCCTGATCGCCCATCACGACCTGCGCCAAACCTCGAAACAGCGACATTGTGCCAATGGTGACGACTATGGACGGCAGGCCAATTTTCGTGACCAGTAGACCATTGAAAATGCCGCACAACAAACCGACGACCATGCCGATTGCGGCGAGGCTCCACGGCCCGTAGCCAAGACCCGCACACAGCCCCATGGCCAAGGATGCCAATGCAATTATGGCAGCCACTGACAGGTCAATTTCGCGCGTCAGAATCAGCAACATCATCGGCAACGCAATAATGGCCTTTTCCGAAAAATTGAAAGTGGCGTCAGACAATGTCCAGACATCAAGAAAATAGGGCGAGATCACACTTCCCGTGATCATTACGCCCACCAAAAGAATGGCGAGGATGAATTCCCAGCGCAAGAACACATCAGACCACCGGAACGGGCCATGGTCCATAACATCATCCCGTGGTGAAGCTGCCTTCATGATTGTTGACCAGCAGCGGCGCGTCGCGCTTCAGGCAAAATAAGTTTTCCAGCCCGCCGTTCGCTGCGCGCATTCACAATGACCGCTGCCAGAATAACAGCACCGGAAATCGCCATCTGCCAGAACGGTGTGATTTGCATCACCGGCAAGGCGTTCACGATGACACCAAAGAACAAGGCGCCAAGCAATGTTCCCATAACCGACCCCACTCCACCCGCAATCGAAACACCGCCGATGACGCAGGCTGCAATGATGGTGAGTTCAAAACCAGAGGCGATTTCGGAATAGGCAACACCATAACGCGCCACCCACAAATATCCGCACAGGCCTGCAATGGCTCCAGAAAGAACATAAACCAGGAACTGTTGGCGGCTAAGATCAACACCACAATAACGCGCTGCAATCGGATTGCCGCCCACGGCATAAAGTCCCCGGCCAGTGCGGGTTTGATTCAAGAAAATCCAAATGGCTATCGCGAGAATAACCATGATCCAGAATGTTGCCGTCACGCCCAGTACAGGGGTTTTCGGAAAGTTCTGAAAAATATCGCCCATTTCACTTGAATTCACCTGATTGCCGCCGCCATAAACCACAATCATTCCGCGATAGGCGGCAAGTGTTCCCAACGTCATCGCAATTGGGGGAATGCCAAGGTATGAGATCAAGCTGCCGTTGAACACGCCAAGCACGGTGCCACACAGAACACCAAGCCCGATATAAGCAATGACTGGAAGCTCCGGATAATTCTGCGCCAGCGACGCGGAGATCATGCCGCTGAGGGCGAGGTTGGACGCGACCGACAAATCAATTCCACGGGTCAGGATCACCATCATCTGCGCCAAAGCCATCATGAACAGGATTGATGTATCGTCCAGCACATAGGCGAGATTATCTGGTGACACGAAAGCCGGGGCGTAAAGACCGATGCCGATGATCATCACGCCTATGATGAGAGCGAGGGCCAATTCGCGGTTCTTGAGAATGAGGTTCATGCTGCTTCCCGCGCACCCGTTGCAGCCGACACGATGGTTTCGGCCGACCATGAACCACGACTGAAACTGCTGACGATCCGACCTTCTTTCATCACCAACACGCGATCAGCCAGCCCCATGATTTCCGGCAGCTCTGAACTCACGAGAATGACTGCCAGACCCTGCTCGGCCAGTTCACCAATGAAATCATGCACAGCAGCTTTGGATCCAACGTCGATGCCTTTGGTGGGTTCATCGAGAATGATGACCTTTGGGTTTGCGGAAAGCCATTTCGCAATCACGACCTTTTGTTGGTTGCCGCCCGAGAGTTCAGATAAGTTTTGTTCCCAATGGGCCGCACGCACGTCCAACCTCTTCCCGAGTGCGCGCGTGGACGCAAGTTCGGAAGCGCGATTAAGAAACAAGTTGCGAACATGTTGGGCGATGGAAACAAGAGTGATATTGTCACGAATTGTGAGATCTAAAATCGCACCTTGATGCTGGCGATCTTCCGGCACGTATGAAATGCCTGCGGCGATGCATTGTTCGGGCGATGACAGGCTGATGGATTGATCGTTCAGTGTCACAGTTCCCTTGGTCGGTGGTGTTAGTCCAAACAGGCATTGCATGGTTTCAGATCGACCTGCCCCAATCAAGCCATAGAACCCCAGAATCTCTCCTCTTCCCAATTGAAATGAAATATCCGCAAACTCGGAAGCGTTTGACAGCCCTTCTACTTTGAGAACTGTTTCACCAATTGTGATGTTTCGTTTTGGGAAAACCTGATCAATCGGGCGGCCCACCATAAGGCTCACAAGTTTTGACTCTGTGACGCCGCTGATTGGCCCCTCACCTACTTTTTCACCGTCACGCAAACACACGAAGCTATCGGCGACGCGGAAAATTTCATCAAACTTATGGGAGATGAAGAGAATGGCGCGTCCCTCGGCTTTCAACTGCGCGATGATCTCGAACAACTCATCGATTTCGTTGCGAGAAAGGGCAGCTGTTGGCTCATCCATGATGATCAGGGATGCATCGTGACTCAAAGCTCTGGTAATTTCCACGAGATGCTTTTGCGCAACGGAGAGTTCTTTCAACTTGGTTGACGGGCTGAAGCCAGCATCCACACGTTTGAGCAAGGCCGCGGTTTGTTGGTTCATCATTGCCCAGTCGATGAGCTTTGAACCTTTTACCGGCATATGGCCCATGAAAATATTTTCGGCAACAGACAGCTCATCGAACATCACGGTTTCCTGATGGATTGCGGCGATACCCGCGGACCAGGCATCACGCGGTGATGAGAAATTTTTGATACTGCCGCGCACATGGATCTCGCCGGCATCGGGCGTGTAGATGCCGGTCAGAATTTTGACGATGGTGGATTTTCCCGCACCATTTTCGCCAACCAATGCTGTCACTTCTCCGGCTTTCAGGGCCAATGAAATGTCATGCAAAGCGCGTACGCCCGGAAAGGATTTCGAGACGTTCGCCAGATTGAGAATGTGTGTGGTCATGATTCACAATTGAAGGGACGGGGTGTCGAACACCCCGTCCCTTGGTTGTCAGAAAATTTTGGCAAATTCTTCGACGTTGGATTTGTTGAACTCGAACGGTTCACCCATGGCGGCTTGGCCGTCGTCACCAACTTTCGTTTCGCCCATGCGGCCCATTTTCACCGTCGCCCCAGGACCGGCTTCCGCACCGTTCAAGATGTTGATCATGATTTGGGTTGAGGCATAGCCATAGTCAACCGGGTTCCAGATGGCGAAAGTATCGCACGCACCTTTCAGCACACCTTCCTTCATTTCTGAAGGCAGGCCGAGACCTGTGATGAAGACTTTACCTATCAAGCCGCCGTCGATGATGGCCTTTGCACCAGCGCGAATGCCGATGGTGGTTGGCGAAATCACGCCGCGCAGATTGGGATAGGCTTTCACCAAGCCCTGCATTTCACGATAGCTCTTGTCATCCTGGTCATCGCCATAAACAGTGGCAACCAGCGGCATGTCCTTGTACTCAGGCTTTTTCCATTCTTCTTTCATGGCTTCGATCCATGAATTCTGGTTGGTCATTGTTGAGGCTGCCGAAAGGATGGCCACTTCGCCTTTGCCACCAAGAGTCTTGGCAATCATCTGGACTTGCTTGGCACCAATCAAAGGTGTTGATGATGCATTGAGATGCATGATCGTGCCTTCTTTGGCAATTGCAGAGTCAAACGAGATTACCTTGATACCACGTTCCATGGCTTTTTTGCCAACAGGCACAAGTGCATTGGCGTCGTTTGATGACACGATGATGCCGTCTACTTTTTGTGCGATCAGAGCATCGATGACAGCAATTTGTTCTTCTGCTGTCGCCTTGGTTGAAGCCGTGTAGATGATTTCATAACCACCCACTTCCTTTGCTGCTTCCATGGCCCCTTTAGAACACGCATCGAAATAGCTGTTGCCAAGGTTTTTCACCACCATGGCAATGCGTTTTCCTTCGGCGCGGACAATTCCTGCAAACAAGCCTGTACCTGTTGCAGCAAGTGCACCAGCTGACATCAGTTTAAGCGCCTGACGGCGATTGGTCTTATACATGTAGTCCTCCCATCGTTGATATTATGAAGCACCTTCGGGTGCTCCGGCTCACACGGTTTTGGCACACACACGTCATGCAGCCACCGAAACCGAATTTGGTTCAAAGTCCAGTATGATTACATCCACACCCGCTGCGCGCGCTGTATCGAGAACAGCTGGCGGCGCACCTGAATCGGTAATCAATGTCGAGACCCGCGACAGTGGGCACACAGCCATGCTGCCGCGCTGTTCAAACTTTGAAGAATCCGCAATCACCACGAGGTGCTCTGCTCTCGTCAATAATTTTGCTTCGGCACGGGCAATCAACGGGTCGCCTTCAATGATGCCCATTTGCGTGATGGCGTAGCAACTCATGAACATCTTCGAAGCTGTGAAGTGTTGGATCGCATCCTCATCGAATGGCGACAATATGATGCCCTGTTCGCGATAAACTTCTCCGCCCGGCAAAACGATGCGGTTGTTGCTGGTGGATATGAGCTCGAGGGAAATCGGCACTGAGTTGGTCAGAATTTGCATGCGACGGTCACGCAGGAATTCCGCCATGAACCACGTGGTCGAGCCTGCATTGATGATAATCGAATCACCATCCCTGCACATGGCCGCCGCAACTTCGGCGACCGCACGTTTGCGCTCAGCGTTCAAAGTTTGACTGAGGCCAAAGGATCGCGTCGACAGGTGAGATTGTTGCGCTGCTTCAATCGCCTCCGCACCGCCGTGGACTCGCTTGAGCTGGCCCATTTCTTCAAGTTTTACCAGATCACGACGCAAAGTGGCTGACGAAGCGTTGAGTTCCTCCATCAGCGACGTCACGCGCACCACCCGGAGCTCACGCACCAGTGTCAGAATTTTTTGCCAGCGCTCTCTTTCGTGCATTGCTCAAAACTACTCACTATCGCTCACGTTCGTCAAGGATGATTCACGAGTGTGCATTGCAAAACGATATTGCAACGCAAAACCGTCAATTTTGATTTGACCGTGAGCGATCATGATCATATGATGACGCGTCATGACAAACCAATTGTTAAAATCACAGTGGGATGATGCCCACGCTAAATCCCTCGATGAACCTGGATTGCTGCTTTATCGCTCAAATTTACTGGGTGCTGATCTTCGCATCACCAACTTCGGCGGGGGCAATACTTCGGCGAAGATCACGCAACCGGATTTCTGGAGAGGGATCGATGCCAAGGTACTGTGGGTAAAAGGCTCCGGCGGTGACATTGGATCGATGAAGCTTGATGGTTTTGCCACGCTTTACATGGATAAGCTTCAATCTCTGAAGTACCTTTACAAAAGCGTCGACCAGGAAGATGCAATGGTTCACGCTCTCAATCATTGCACGTTCAATCTCAATCCGCGTGCGCCCTCGATCGATACCTGTTTGCATGGCTATGTACCCTACGCGCATGTTGATCATGTGCATTCCGATGCAGTGATTGCCATTGCAGCGGCAGAAAATTCCGAAGCGCTTACCAAAAAAGTGTTTGGCGATGAGATGGGTTATTTGCCGTGGCAGCGCCCGGGCATTGATTTGGGAATCAAGCTTGGCGCAATGGCAGCTGCTAATCCGAAACTGGTTGGCGTCGTGCTGGGCAGTCATGGCCTGTTTACATGGGCTGACACTGCCAAGAGTTGCTACGATACAACATTGCGGATCATCAACAAGGCCGCTGCGTGGTTGGACGACAATCGCAAAAAACCATCTTTTGGTGGAGAGAAAGTGAAATCACTTTCGGATGCGGAACGAAAAGCTGTCGCATTGCGCTTGCTTCCAGATATTCGCGGAAGAATTTCCAAAGAAGAATACAAGGTCGGCCATTTCACTGACGCGCCAGAAGTTCTGGAGTTTGTGAACTCAAAGCAGTTGGATGAACTGGCCCCTCTCGGCACGTCCTGTCCTGATCATTTCCTGCGCACAAAAATCCGTCCACTGATCATTCCACACAACGTGGATGGAGAAGCACTGGACACGTTGCTTAATGACTATCGTAATGGTTATGCGGCTTATTACGACCGCTGCAAACACACAAATTCTCCCCCAATGCGAGATGCGAATGCAGTGATCTATTTGGTGCCGCAGGTTGGCTTACTCTCATTTGCCAAAGACCGCGCCACCGCGCGAATTGCAGCTGAGTTCTATATCAACGCCATCAACGTCATGCGCGGTGCTGCGGGCGTCTCCAAGTATAAAGGCCTGGAAGAACAGGAAGCCTTCAACATCGAGTATTGGTTGTTGGAAGAAGCCAAACTCGCCCGCATGCCAAAACCAAAGCCATTGCAGGGGCGCGTTGCTTTGGTCACCGGAGGCGCTTCTGGCATTGGTCTGGCGATTGCAGAAAAACTCGCCGCCGAAGGAGCCTGTGTCACCATTGCGGACATTAATGATGCGGGCATGCAAGAGGTGGTGACAGACTTCGGAAAGCGTTTTGGCAAGGACATGGTGCACGCTGTCAACATGGATGTGACGTCGGAAGCAGCTGTCATCGCCGGGTTTGAAAGCACGGTGTCGCGTTTTGGTGGTCTCGACATTGTTGTCAATAATGCGGGCATTGCCATTCCGGCACCGGCCGAATCCACCACGCTTGAGGTGTGGAACAAGCAAATGGCCATTTTGGGCACAGGCTATTTCCTGGTGGGGCGCGAAGGCTTCAAGATCATGAAGGCACAAGGCTGCGCCGGATCAATGATCTACATCGCATCGAAAAATGGCATGGTGGCCTCGCCCGGCACATCGGCTTACGGTGCCATGAAGGCCATGGAAATTCATCTTGCCCGCGTACTTGCCGCTGAAGGTGCAGCCCACGGTATTCGTGTCAACACAGTCAACCCGGACGCTGTACTGCGCGGTTCGAAAATCATGTCGGAAGGTTTCCGTTTGTCGCGCGCGCAAAGCCTTGGCATCAAGCCCGAGGAACTGGACGACCACTATCGCAAGCGTTCCTTGTTGCAGCGTAGCGTCTACCCTGAGGATATTGCTGAAGCCGTCTACTGGTTCGCTTCTGATGCCTCGAACAAATCCACAGGCAACATCCTCAATGTGGATGCGGGCCATCTTGCATCCTTTACGCGGTAATTTTCATGACCTTTGTTATCTCCAATGACTTCATCGCAAGCCACAACGCCAAATACCAAACTGCGCACGAAGATGACTACGGTCACCTGTCGCGTCAGCTTGAACGTCGCGGCCAGGATATCGAGTTGATCGTGGAAAAGGTGATGGATTATGCAGTGGCTGTTCCAACGTGGGGCGTGGGCACAGGCGGCACACGCTTTGCCCGCTTTCCCGGTCCCGGTGAGCCACGCAATATTCATGACAAGTTGGAAGATTGTGGCGTCATCAATCAACTGACGCGCCATACACCAAATGTGTCGCCACATTTTCCATGGGATAAGGTTTCGGATTATCGCGCCTTGAAGCAGGAAGCTGCGCAATTTGAGCTGGGTTTTGATGCGGTGAACTCGAACACCTTTCAAGACCAGCCAAAGCAGCAGCTGTCTTACAAGTTCGGCTCACTCACCCACGCTGACAAGGCCACACGCGAACAGGCTGTCGAACACAACATCGAATGCATCGAGATCGGCAAGCAATTGGGGTCCAACGCTTTGACCGTGTGGATTGCGGATGGCTCAAACTTTCCTGGCCAATCCAATCTGTCTAAAGTTTTTGATTATTACCTGGAAAGCCTGCGCACCATCTATGATGCGCTGCCCAAAAACATGCTCGTGTTCCTCGAACACAAAATGTACGAACCTGCCTTTTACGCGACTGTGATTTCCGATTGGGGCTCCAGCTTCATGGCCGCCACAGAGTTGGGCGAAAAAGCCAAGTGCTTGGTTGATCTTGGCCACCACGCACCCAACACAAATATAGAACAAGTTGTAGCGCGCCTTGTCCACGCAAAGAAACTTGCAGGATTCCACTTCAACGACTCAAAATACGGTGATGATGATTTGGATTCAGGTTCGATTGATCCCTTTCGACTGTTCCTTGTTTTCAATGAACTTGTGGACGCAGATCACCGCAAAGCTCCTGGTTTCAACCCCGCTTACATGATCGACCAGTCCCACAACGTAACAGACCCAATTGAAAGCCTGATGGGTTCTGCCATGGAAATCACCCGCGCCTACGCTAAGGCCCTGTTGATTGACCGCAAGCAACTTGAAGAGGCACAAGCCGCAAGTGATGTCATGGCCGCCCACCGGTTGTTGAAAACCGCATATAATACTGATGTCACGGCACTGCTGTGTGAAGCCCGCAAGCGCAAAGGCGGCGCACTTCACCCATGGAGCTGCTACCGCGCGTCAGGTTACCGGCAGGAGAAGACGAAAGAACGTCCGGCCCAGGCAGGGTCTTCGTCCGGCATCGTTTAATTTATGCAAGCGACACCCACTTCATTCGGCTGCATGTTTCATTTCTGAATAGTCATTGATGATCTTCTGAACTTCCGGGCGGCAGGACCCACAGCCCATCCCCGCGTTGGTTGTTTGGCAAATCGATGTCAGTGTTGCATGTGGCTGCCGGGCAACAGCGGCATCGATTTGAAAACGCCCAACTCCGTTACAGGAACATACGATGGGGCCAATATCCGCTGATGATGCAGCAGGTCTGCCGGCAAGAATCTGCATTGACGATGCACTACGGCCCAGTAATTGTTGTAACCAGTGACGGCTGGCTTGTAACGGAGTTCTGCTCGCGAAAAACGCGAAGTGCAGCTTGGCATTCTTTAATGCAACGATGCGAAAAGAACTGGTTGATGTGACTTGAGACACGTCAAGACTTCCGTCTGTCCAATCTACCAACGACGCAAGCCGTGATTTCCAATCCTCTTCATTCTGAAGTCCGGCGCATTCAAAAGATTGCCCCGACGTCAAAGGCCGCGTGGCCCAATAGTCGAATGCGGGATTGGCAGTGCCCATCATGACGCCGTAACCATACCATTGTGCCGGGAAACGGGAGATCGAAGCCTTGGCGGATTTCAGGGCAGGTTGCCCACTGACCGGATCAACACATGCAATCACAGCGGCATTGGCCTTGGGGGCGGATGCAAAGGCCTTACTCCAGTGCATGGGTTGAAAAACTTCGCCTTCAGCAACTGATTTTGAGATCAACACCCGCACCACAGATGAGCCTTGAGCACCTTTTACAACGGCAAGCTCCGCGTCCCTGAAATTGAGGACCACCGCATCACTTGGATGAATTTCGAGATAAGGTTCAGCACGGTGGTCAAACAGTTTCGGCACCAAACCGGTGCGTGTCATGGTGTGCCATTGGTCACGGATGCGGCCTGTGTTCAGCGTGTATGAGTATGACGCAGCTTTCTGAGTCTGCAAAACAGGTGTGGGAACAAATTTCGCTTTGCCATCGGATGTCTCAAACTTCAGATCGGCGAAGGGTTGGGGCCCACCCCATTGCTGCGGTGACATTGTGTCGTAATCTAGCACCTTGAAATGAGACAAGTCGAGTGTTCTGCTGCGGTCGTTCGCAACTGTGGTCAGCTCAACATGTTCAGCAAAGACTTCGGCTGGTGTTTCAAAGTTGAACCCTGCAAAGCCCATCTGCTTTGCAACATCACACATGATACGCCAATCAGCTCGCGCTTCTCCTTCGACGGGCACAATACGACGTTGGCGCGAGATGCGGCGCTCGGAATTGGTGACCGTACCGTCCTTCTCGCCCCAGCCTTGAGCCGGCAGCAGGACATGCGCATGCTCGGCAGTCTCAGTCGTTGCGGTTACATCAGACAAGACGACGAAGGGGCAAGTGCTGAGCGCTTCAATAATATGAGTTGAGTTGGGCATGCTGACAGCCGGATTTGTCGCCATGATCCACAGGGCTTTGATGCGTCCATCACGCACAGCATCAAAAAGCTCAACCGCTTTCAGTCCGGGTCTTTGCGCGATCATGGGGGACTGCCAAAACTGCTGGACCGCATTGCGATGAGCCGGATTTTCGATGTCCATGTGCGCGGCGAGCATATTTGCAAGCCCACCCACTTCGCGCCCGCCCATGGCATTGGGCTGACCGGTGATCGAGAATGGCCCTGCCCCTTCCTTGCCAATCCGTCCGGTCAGCAAATGACAGTTGATGATGGCATTGACCTTGTTTGTGCCGTCGGCGGCCTGATTGACGCCCATGGAAAACGCCGTGACAGTTTTGGGATTTGCCGCAAACAGTTTGTAAAATTCGGCGAGTCCATCGGGGGTTAAACCAGTGTCGGCCAATACTAATTTTTCAGTATATGGCTTTGCGACGCGCAGAGTGTCTGACAGGCCATTGGTCTTCGCGAATACAAAACGCGCATCAAGCGCACCGCTTGCATAGAGATGGCACAGCAACCCGTTGAAGAGTGATACATCAGAGCCGGATTTGATTTGCAAGTGAAGGTCAGCACATTCGGCCGTCATGGTGCGACGCGGGTCGATCACAACTAATTTTGTGCCGCGCTTTTCGCGTGCCGCCTGCAGGCGTTGAAACAGAACGGGATGGCACCAGGCAAGATTGGAACCCACGAGTACAACAAGGTCAGCCGTTTCCAAATCAGTATAATTACAAGGTACAATGTCAGCACCGAAGGCCCGCTTGTGGCCCGCCACTGCTGATGCCATGCAGAGCCTCGAGTTGGTGTCGATGTTTGCTGAACCAATGAAGCCTTTCATCAGCTTGTTAGCCACGTAATAGTCTTCGGTCAGGAACTGCCCGGAGACATAGAAGGCCACACTGTCTGGCCCGTGGTCGCGGATAGCGTGCGAAAATTTCTGAGCCACCACGGATGTTGCGTCATCCCAGCAGACATCAACGCCATTCACACGGGGTTTCAACAAACGCTGTTCGGGCCCGAAGGTTTCGCCCAATGCCAAGCCTTTGGAACAAAGTTTTCCAAAGTTCGCCGGATGTTCAGGATCACCTTTTATGCTCACACTTCCGTCTGGTCCACGCGTTGCAAGCACGCCGCATCCCACCCCGCAATAGGGGCATGTGGTGCGGGTCGCTTCGATTTCCATCAGGCTACGTGCCGACGCGCAACAGCAGCCGGAATATAGATAACGTTGTCCTCTAACCGGGTGGCGACTTTGCGGGCACAGCCTTGGTCTGGTCCCTTCACTTCGCCTGTTTCAAGGCCAATGACCCAATTGTGGAGTGGGCAGGTGACTGAATCACCGTGAACGATGCCTTGCGAAAGTGGCCCGCCCTTGTGAGGGCACTTGTCCCAGAGTGCAAAAATCCTGCCGCCTGCCGCTTTGAATATGGCGATGTTTCCTTGCTCGGTTGCGATGACCCGTGATCCGCGCAATGGAACATCATCAACATGGCCCACTTCAATCCAGTCTGACATCATTTTTTACTCTGCTGCCATGGCCATAGGGAAGGCGCGCATCGGCACGAACTCGTGCGCTTCCTTGCCTTCCACACGCTCCGCCCACGGATCAATTTGGAGGAAGCTTTGAGCGTGGCTGAAGCGTCCAAAGAAGTGCTGACGTTTTTCAGTATTTTCGACGATGTTGCTTCTGATGGACTCAATGCCAACACGCTTGGCCCATTTATAAATTCGTTCGAGATAATGCCCTTGCTCACGATAGAGCTGCGTCAACGCTGTAATCATCTCGATGGCTTCGTCTTCGGTGTCAACATGGCACAAGAGCTCTGTACCTTTAATATCGAGACCTGCCGCTCCGGCAAAATGGATATCGTAGCCAGAGTCGACGCAGATCACGCCAATGTCTTTGCACGTCGCCTCAGCGCAATTGCGCGGGCAACCTGACACCGCGAGCTTCACTTTTGCTGGCGTCCAGGAACCCCACATGAATTTCTCAAGCTTGATGCCGAGACCCGTTGAATCCTGCGTGCCAAAGCGACACCAATCTGTCCCCACACAGGTTTTCACCGTGCGCAAGCCCTTTGCATAGGCCGCGCCAGACACCATGCCGGCTGCATTGAGGTCAGCCCAGACACCGGGCAAGTCTTCCTTCTTCACACCAAGCAAATCAATGCGCTGACCACCAGTGCATTTAACAGCAGGTATTTGAAACTTGTCAGCAACATCGGCAATAGCGCGGAGTTCCTTGGCACTGGTCATGCCGCCCCACATGCGTGGCACCACTGAGTAAGTACCATCTTTCTGTATATTTGCATGCACACGCTCGTTGATGAAGCGTGACTGACTGTCGTCTTCATACTCACCCGGCCATTCGGCGATGAGGTAGTAGTTGAGGGCGGGCCTGCATTTCGCGCAACCACACGACGTCTTCCATTCCAAGTCCTGCATCAACGCGGGAATGGATTTTATCTGTTTGGCGACGATCAACCGCCGGACGTCAGCATGGCCAAGGTCCGTGCATTTACATATGGGCTGCACAGCATTCGGCTGGTATTCGTCCCCCAATGACAGCACCAACAACTTTTCAACCAGCCCTGTGCAAGACCCACACGAAGCTGAGGCTTTGGTATGAGCCCGCACATCATCAACTGACGTCAAGCCCATGGACGCGATCGCGTCAGTGATCTTTGACTTGCAAATGCCGTTGCAGCCGCAGATTTCTGCGTCAGGCGGTAAGGCTGCAACGGCCGCCGTAGGGTCGAGGGGGGACCCTACCGCATAGGCTTGGCCGAAGATCAACATTTCACGCTGTTCGGAAATGTCCTCACCCTTCTTCAGCTTGTCGAAGAACCACGGCCCGTCAGATGTTTCACCATACAGCACAACGCCGATGATTTTATTTTCCTTGAGCACAAGGCGTTTGTAAACACCACGGGCAGCATCACGCAGAACAATTTCTTCGCGGTCCTTGGCCTCGGCAAAATCACCACCTGAATAAAGATCAACGCCGGTCACCTTGAGCTTGGTTGACATTACCGAGCCGTTATAAGCCGCCTGCTTGCCCACCAAAACTTCGGCAATGGTGCGCGCCATTTCATAGAGAGGTGCAACCAGACCATAGACATTACCCCGATGTTCTGCGCACTCGCCCAACGCAAAAACATCGGGGTCACTGGTGCGCATCTGATCGTCAACCACGATGCCGCGATTGATGGTGATGTCACTGGCTTTTGCAAGCGCCGTTGAAGGCCTGATGCCCACCGCCATAACAACGATGTCACACGGCAATTCTGTTCCATCTTCCAACTTCAAACCAGTTACTTTGCTTTCGCCCAAAATCGAATGCGTGTTGGACTTGGTTCGGACTTTGATGCCGCGTTTCTCAAACTCCTGTTCGAGCAAGTGTGCCGCTGGCGGATCAAGTTGTCGTTCCATCAAGGTGGGCATGAGATGCACAACTGTCACGTCCATGCCCCGCATCTTCAAGCCCGCAGCCGCTTCAAGTCCAAGCAACCCGCCACCAATGACGACGGCTTTGGCACCTGGTGTTGCCGCAGCCAACATTGTTTCCACATCGTCGAGGTCACGATATGTGACAACTCCTGGCAGTTGATGCCCGGGAACAGGAATAACAAACGGAACGGAACCTGTGGCAATCACCAACTTGTCGTAAGTCGCAATAATACCATCCGCCGCAGTGACGGTTTTTGCGGCACGATCAATCGCGTTGACCTTGCGGCCTTTGTGTAGCGTCACGTTATATTTGGCATACCAGTCGTCACCGTGGGTGATTATGTCTTCGTAGGTTTTTTCACCCGACAAGACGGGTGACAACATGAGCCGGTTATAATTGACGCGTGGCTCGGCGTTGAAAATGGTGACGTCATAGTGGTCTAGTGAAAGCTCGAACAAGTGCTCGAGCATACGGCCGGGCGCCATGCCATTGCCGACGATGACGAGTTTCTGTTTCATCACGCCGCCTCCACGAATTTATTGCGTTCATAAAGGAATTTCAAAACTGCTTCCCGGGCGCGGATGTAAATGGGGTCTGACACCAATTCGAGGCGCTTGCGCGGACGTGAAAGCTCCACATGGTGGATGTCTCCGACGGTGGCGGCGGGGCCGTTGGTGAGCATCACGATGCGATCAGAAAGCAAGACCGCTTCGTCAACATCATGGGTGATCATGATGACCGTGTTGTTCAGGGTTTGATGAATTTGCATGACCTGGTCTTGAAGATGCGCGCGTGTTAACGCATCGAGCGCACCAAAAGGTTCGTCCAATAAAAGCACTTTGGGCTCCATGGCAAGCGCGCGGGCAATGCCCACGCGTTGCTTCATGCCACCTGATATTTCTGCCGGGCGCTTGTCGCACGCATGTGCCATGTGAACAAGATTGAGACAATCCATGATGCGAGCTTTGCGTTCGCCAGAACTTTCTCTGCCCCACACTTTGTCGACGGCAAGTTTGATGTTTTCATAAACCGTGAGCCATGGCAGCAGCGAATGGTTTTGAAACACAACCGCCCGATCAGGCCCTGGTCCTTGCACATGCTTGTCTTCAAGCGTGACTGCACCAGACGTCACCGGTGTCAGACCGGCGATGAGATTGAGCAGCGTAGACTTGCCACAACCAGAATGTCCAATCAGCGAAACATATTCGCCTTTTCTCACATCCAGTGAAATGTCTTTCAGCACTTCGGACACGACTTGGCCCCGCTGGAAAGATTTATTGACCAGGGAAAGCGAGAGATAAGATTTTTGCATGTTGTGACCTTAATTCACGGCTGTGCCACGGGTGACCACATGGCCGACCGACGCAATGATACGATCAAGCACGAAGCCAACGAGGCCGACATAAACAAGTGCCACGATGATGTCGCTGATGAGGGACGAATTCCACGCATCCCAGATGAAGAACCCAATGCCCACACCACCAATCAACATTTCAGCAGCGACAATGGCAAGCCATGACAAGCCAACACCAATACGAAGGCCCGTAAAGATATAGGGGGCCGCTGCAGGCACCATGATTTTGGTGAAGTATTCGTAGGGATTGAGTTGCAGCACCCGTGCCACATTGCGATAGTCCTGTGGAATATTGCGGATGCCAGCGGCAGTGTTAATGATGATGGGCCACACCGCAGTGATAAAGATGACGAAGATGGCCGAGGGTTGCCCGTCACGAAAAGCTGCAAGAGAAATGGGCAACCATGCGAGAGGTGGCACCGTCCGCAGGATTTGGAATATCGGATCAAACCCCCGCATGAAATAGACTGACTGGCCCACCAAAGTTCCAAGTCCAATGCCAACTATGGCTGCGAGCGCGTAGCCAATGGCGACACGACTCAAAGATGCCAGGATATGAAGACCAAGCCCTTTGTCGGCTCCGCCATTGTCATAAAACGGATGGAGAATAAGCTCCCTGCTGTCAGTAAAGACTTGTGTCGGTGGAGGGAGGCTTGACCCGGTCCGGGAAGCTGCGATTTGCCAGATCACCAGAAACAGCGCCATCACTATGACGGGTGGCAACACCACCGTGACCAGCTTCTCGATGATGGGTTTGAGCAACCGCCGGCGCGACGGCAAGCGCCTCGGAAGTGCCAGAACTGTCGCTTCTTGTGTTGTAAGCACAAAAGGCAAAGCCACTGCCGACTCGACTGTTTTCAATGCGGTGCGTCCCATAGGATCAGGCCTTCACCGCCAAGCTGTCGAGATAGGCCTTTGGATTATCCGGATCGAAAGTCTTTCCATCGAAGAATGTTTCAACGCCCCGGGAGTCGGATGCCGGTACCGCTTGAACGCCAAGTGTCTTGGCAGCTGAGCGCCACATGTCAGCGGCATTCACTTTGGCAATCAGTGCTGAGATATCCACATCTGGCTTCACCTTGCCCCAACGCATATTCTCGGTGATGAACCAGGCATCGTGGCTTTTGAACGGGAAGGACGCATCGTCCCGCCAGAACTTCATTACATGCGGACTGGCCGTAGCTGTCTTGCCATTGCCATAGTCGATGTCGCCCTTAAGGCGGCCGATGATGTCGTCCTTCTTCACGTTGAACCATGCACGCTTCGAGACGATGTCGGCCAGCTCATCCCTGTTGGCATCAGCATCGCACCATTGTTGCGCCTCCATGACGGCCATCAAAATGGCTTCACTGGCTTTTGGATATTGTTCGACAAAATCAGCACGTAACGCCAAAGATTTTTCCGGATGTTTCGACCAGATTTCTCCAGTGGACACAGCTGTGTAGCCTATGCTCTGTGACACAAGTTGCGCATTCCAAGGTTCACCCACACAGAATGCATCCATGGTGCCCACTTTCATGTTGGCCACCATTTGCGGCGGGGGAACCACGATGGTTTCCACATCCATGTCAGGGTGAATGCCTGCTGCTGCCAGCCAATAACGCATCCACAAGTCATGCGTGCCCCCGGGGAAGGTCACTGCCACCTTGGCCATGGCACCGTCGGCCTTTTTCTTGGCGAAGACTTCTTTCAGCGGTTTTGCGTCCGTTCCGACTTTCAAATCCGCATAGGCTTGTGCCACGGAAATGGCTTGCCCATCGAGGTTGAGCCGCGCCAGTATTTTCATGGGCAGTGGTTGATTATTTTGTGTGATGGTGCCCAGCGTCATCAAATATGGCATGGGTGTGAGCAGATGTGCGCCATCAATCCCATTGCCGGCCGACCCTAAGACAAGGTTATCGCGCGTTGCACCCCACGACGCCTGCTTCAACACCTCAACACCCGCCATGCCGTATTTTTCGAACAAGCCTTTCTCTTTGGCGATGATCAGCGGCGATGAATCTGTCAGTGCGATGAAGCCGAGTTTTGCAGCGTTCACCTCAGGTCCTGCGGCTGCAAACGCTCCGGCGGGGAGAAGTGTTTTCGCGGCCGCAAATGTTGCCAATGTTGCAGAAGCCGTTTTCAGCAATGACCGGCGCGAGACTTTTTTCATATGTTAGAACTTTCCTGTCTTCAGGACACTCACCACCTCTTTGACCTGAAACGTTTTTGTCTCTTGTCTCACAGCAGTTCAGCCCGTGGCCGCCTCAACAGCGGTTTTCGAAAGGAACCCTGCACTTGGCATGCCAGTTTTCTTTTTGATTTTTATTCTGCCAATTCATAAGCTTGGGATGATGCCAGCATTTGCAAAGCGTCAGACATGGCGCGAATATGCGGCAGTGCGCCCATTTATTGTGCAGTGCAAAATATGAAAATGGTGGGTGGTACAGGGATCGAACCTGTGACCCCTACCATGTCAAGGTAGTGCTCTACCGCTGAGCTAACCACCCACTGTTGAC
>JANOPL010000072.1:0-1939 GCA_031421835.1 Hyphomicrobiales bacterium
AAACGCAAGGCCTACGTTAACGCCCACATTCTCAGCCCCCGCGAAGGCCTGAACGGCAACGGCGGCATTCTGTTTGAAGACGGCTGGATCTTGTCGGTTGGCGCGGGCGTGACGCGCGACAGCGTCGGCGCAAACACGGACGTGGTGGACTGCAAAGGCCGGCACATCATTCCCGGCCTCGTTGATATGCGCGTGTTCACCGGCGAACCAGGTTCCGAATACCGCGAGTCCCTCGCCTCCGCATCGGAAGCCGCAGCCGCAGGTGGCGTGACCACCATGATTGTGATGCCCGATACCAAACCGGTGATTGATGATGCGGCCATCGTTGATTACATTCTGCGCCGTGCCCGCGACACAGCGTTGGTGCGGGTGTTGCCCATGGCGGCTTTGACCAAGGGCATGGCGGGGGAAGCGCTATCTGAAATCGGCTTGCTGAAAGCAGCAGGTGCCGTTGCCGTGACGGACCCTTCGCGTTCAGTTTCCAATGCGGGCCTGCTGCGCCGCGCCATGACCTATGCCAAGGACTTCAACATGCTGGTGGTCGCCCATGTCGAAGAACCTTCGCTCTCAAGCGGCGTCATGAACGGTGGCGAAATGGCCTCACGCCTCGGCCTCTCTGGTATTCCGGCGTTGGGTGAAGTCATGCAGCTGGAGCGCGATTTGCGCCTCGTTGAAATGACGGGGTCACGCTACCACGCCGCGCAAATCTCCTGCGCCGAGTCCATCGAAGTGATGCGCCGCGCCAAAGCCCGTGGCTTACCTGTTACGTGCGGTGTGTCGATTAACCACTTGGTTCTGAACGAAAATGACATTGGCAGTTACCGCACCTTTTTCAAGCTCTCGCCGCCTCTGCGCGGTGAAGACCAGCGCCGCGCGTTGATTGCCGGTGTGGCAGACGGAACCATTGATGTCGTCGTGTCGGCCCATGACCCGCAAAGCGACGACACCAAGCGCCTGCCCTTTGCCGAAGCTGCATTCGGGGCCGTAGGTTTGGATACGATGTTGTCCTGCGCCATCACACTTTCACATAATGAAAACATCAGCTTGTCACGCCTTGTGGAAGCAATGTCTCAAGCCCCTGCCAGCATTTTGGGGCTGGAATGTGGTCGTCTGGCTGCTGGAGCACCCGCAGACATCGTGATGGTTGACACCCAGATGAGTTGGAAAGTTGAAGACTCAACGCTGAAATCCCGCTCTAAAAACTCGCCGTTTGAACACCGCACGCTTGAAGGTCGCGCCGTCGAAACCATCGTTGCGGGACGCCAGGTTTTCACTTACGCTCCATAGTATTGGGGATCACATATGCATTGGACCATCTTCGCCATCATTGGCTACCTCGCGGGCAGCATTCCGTTTGGCTTGCTGCTCTCTCGCTGGGCCGGCTTGGGCGATATTCGCGCCATCGGCTCCGGCAACATCGGGGCCACCAATGTGCTGCGCACCGGCAACAAAAAAATCGCCGCGTTGACGTTGCTGTGTGATGGCTTGAAGGGCTACTTTCCGGTCCTTGCGGCCTCGCTCTACGCTGACCACACCGCCATGATCGCCGCTGGCCTTGGCGCATTGGCGGGTCATCTGTTCCCGATCTGGCTGAACTTCAAAGGCGGCAAAGGTGTTGCCACGGGTTTGGGTGTCACCTTTGGCTGGTCATGGGTTTTGGGGCTGGTGTTTTGCGCTGTGTGGTTGGTTGGATTTTTCGCCACCAGAATTTCGTCCGTTGGGGCATTGGGCGCAGTGGCGGCAGTGGCAATTGCCGCGCTCGTTTTGGGGTTGCCGCTTTGGCCTTCAGCCGGTCTGGCGGCAGCTGTGTGGTTCATGCACCGCGCCAACATCGCGAGGTTGCTGAAAGGCGAAGAACCAAAGTCATCTTTCTCCAAGAAAGCATGACCGCACCCAGCGACAACGAAAGATTGGCATGGCTGCGATTGGCCCGCACCGA
>JANOPL010000073.1:0-4209 GCA_031421835.1 Hyphomicrobiales bacterium
CGTTTTTCTATCCTGAAACTACTGGAGTTTTGAAGACTTCCATTAGGGGAATTGCTTTCGAAAACATCGATTTTTCTTACGCTAATCTGAATAATGTTATTTTTGAAAGTTGTTCCTTTGAAGGTTGTGTGTTTGCGTGCAGTATTCTACACAACATCATATCGGAAAAATGCGATTTTTTGCGATGCTTCTTTCCGTATACTGACTTTAGAGCAGCAGGTGTTGGAATTAATGGAGGTGAATTTTCATGGTGCGAATTTTTAAGACCAAAACTGTCGCGCGTTGCCTTTCATTTGGTAACATTTAAAAATATTGAGTTCGAAGGGCGAGACTGGAGTCAAGTCAGTTTTGGTGTAGCTGACTTTTGGAACTGCACGTTTACAGGTGTGTTTAGGGATTGCCAGTTTCAGGACGGCTTAGCATCCAGGAAGCAGATTGAGTTTGCTGAGAAGAATAAATTTGGGTTTCACAAAGTAGATTTGTCTGCTGCTGAATTCTTTTTTGCAGGTTTTCCAGAAAAATGGGTTTTTGAGAATGTTCGGTTGCCATCTTCTAAAAGCGTGAAACTCGTTAGAGCAAAAACGCTGAGATCAGCTCTTCAGTTCTTCCCAATAGAAAGTAAACGCATATCCATTATTAAAGAGTACCTCGAGATTTTTGTCCCTGACGCAATTGGCGAACAAATTTGCTTTGTAAGTATACATGACCTTACCTATATCGGCGATCCTAATTTTGCAAGAGAGGTTTTCGATCAGTTGCAATCTATACAAGAATTACGGTGATACCTCGAATTACGGGAATTACGGATTACGGTGCGGTGACAGTGCATTTAACTTGAATTACGGTGACGAATTACGGTGACAGTGCATTTAACTTGACCACTTCCCTCTATTATTGGCTTCTGTACAAAAAAATGTGTCCCATGTCTCCAATTCCCCCTCAATTCCACCACCCCTTGTGGTCCTTCTTCGGCTGCCGCAGGATTCCATCCCCGTCTTTCGGCGGTTCGATTTCCAGCAGGTATCTTTGCACGGGCGTCATCCGGTCGTAGAGTGCTTGTGTGAGGTGGTCGCGTTGTACCAGTTGTTGCGGCAGGTCGCGCCGTGTGAAGGTTAAATGCAGCATGCGGCGGTGGGCGTCAGTTTTCTTCAACGTGCCCGCGTGCCAGCCTGAGGAATTGCAGATGATGGCAGAGCCTGCCGGGGCTTCGACCAGCACTTCGCCGGGGTAGGGCGCGCCCAAGTCTTTCGGCTTGCGGGCTTCATCTTCAGCTGTCAAAGGGGCTGGTTCCCAATCGCCGATGTTCACATAAGGCACATTGATGGGGGCCCATTTGTGGGAACCCGGCACAATGCGGGTGGGACCGTTGTCCAGCGTCATGTCGTCGAACATCAGCATGGCATTGACCACCCACCAGTCGTCAGCAAATAATTTGGGCACATCCACGTGCAAATCCTGATTGCCATAGCCCTTTACCGGGTCACGCAAGTTCGCACCGTGCACTTTGATCTCTCCCAACAGATAGGCAGATGCCGCCAGCACCTCGGGGATCCACAGACAGCGATCAAATGCATTTGATTTGTTGAAGATGTTCGATATCCGACGTGCCCCCGGTTCGACGTGAACCTCATGGCCGCCACGGTCTTTTTCCTCGGCGTGGATGCGCTCGAATTCCTCACAGATGATGGCGCAGTCACTTGGCGACAAAACATTTTCAACAATGAAAAAGCCTTGTTCGTCAAACTGCTGTTTTTGTTGAGGTGTGAGAGTGTCAGGCGTTACACCCAATTCCCGTAATGCGCGTTTGGTATACATGGCACTTCACCTCCCAATATTCCCTCACGTCGTGTGCATGGTGGGCGCAAAACGTTTGCAGGGGAAGGGGGGAGCCACGAGTTCATGCGCCCTGTCACCGCGCGGCGATGGGCGTTGAGTTACGCGAACAGAAAATCAAACCTCTTGCGCAGGAATCGCCAAAATTGTGCAGCTCGCGATTTTCCACGTGCCATCGGCCTGTTTTTCCATCGCATAAAGCGCTTCGTACCTTTTCCCATCAGCCCCCGTCAGCACCACGCGCATGGCGGGGCGGCCGAGGCCGTCCTGGAAAATGTCGCCAAAAATGCGGTTGCTGTTACGGTAGACGGGTTGGTAGCCATTCTTGACCATTGCCATGAACTGTTCCGGGGTTCTGAACAGCTGCTTCACGATGGGGGCGGCGAAGGTGAAGGCTTCTGCACCATCGTCCTTGGCGAAGGCGTTGAGCTGGGACTCGATGACGGTTTTGATATCGTCCTGATCGGAAGCGGCGTGGGCGGCAGCGGTGAGAGCAAATCCCAAGGCGACAATAACCAACAGTCGGGTGATCTGGTTGAAGGCGTTTGTGAACATGGTTCATCCTCCGTTGAACGAGCGCAGTGTTATTTCAACGTGGCAGCGTGTCAATCGGTTCAGTGTGCAGTGCAGCGACGAATCTTTGTCGCATGCGACGTTCGCGCCTTTGGTATCGCTTGACGGTTGCATGAGGGGATGATCATGTCGGCTTTCGCGCGTTTCAATCGCGTTGCAAGATTCTGCGAAACACAAGTTCGAACAAACGAACTGATCGGGAGGACGAAGATGCCAGCAATCAGTATGACAGTGAACGGCAAGGCCGTGTGCGGCGACGTTGAAGGACGAACGCTGCTCGTTGATTTTATCCGAGACCATTTGGGTCTGACGGGCACCCATGTGGGGTGTGACACTAGCCAATGCGGCGCGTGCACTGTGCATGTCGATGGTAAAGCTGTGAAAAGCTGCACCAGCCTGGCAGCGTCCTGCGAAGGGGCAAAAGTAACAACAGTTGAAGGCCTGACCGGCAAGAACGGGGCACTTCACCCGATGCAGCAAGCCTTTCATGAGGAACATGGCTTGCAGTGCGGCTTTTGTACGCCGGGCATGATCATGTCCGCCGTCGACATCGTCAACCGCAAGGGCAAGAAGCTCGACGAAGACACCATCCGCCATGAGCTCGAAGGCAACATCTGCCGTTGCACGGGCTATCACAACATCGTGAAGGCCGTGCAATCCGGCGCAGCAAATATGTAATTGGAGCATTGACATGACAGCTACAGGTATTGGCGCATCCGTTAAGCGCAAAGAAGACAAGCGATTCATCACCGGCAAGGGCAACTACACGGATGATATAAATCTGAAGAATCAGAGCTACGCTTATTTCGTACGCTCACCCCATGCGCATGCGACGATCAAATCCATCAACACCAAAAAAGCCGCTGGCATGCCCGGCGTGCTGGGTGTGTTCACATCGGCTGATGTGGCCGAAGACAAGATCGGTGGTTTGATTTGCGGCTGGATGATCCACTCGAAGGATGGTTCCCCGATGAAGGCAGGCCCGCACCCGATTTTGGCGGTGGGCAAAGTGCGCTACGTTGGCGACCATGTGGCCGTGGTGGTGGCTGAAACCAAGGCGCAGGCGAAAGCTGCCGCTGCCATGGTGGATGTGAAGTATGCCGTGTTGCCCCATGTTGTTGACGCTGCAAAAGCCATGTCGACCAAGGCAGCGCAGGTGCATGAGGTCTCAGCCAACAACAATGTCTATAACTGGTCGCTGGGCGATGAAGCTAACACGGCGGCGGCATTCAAAAATGCCGCGCATGTGACCAAGCTCGACATCCGCAACAACCGCTTGATCCCAAATGCGATGGAACCGCGCGCGGCGATTGGTTCTTACGAAACAGGCGATGAACACTACACACTCTACACGACCTCGCAGAACCCGCATGTGGCGCGTCTTGTTATCTCGGCGTTCCATGGTCTGTGCCCGGAACACAAGCTCCGGGTGGTGGCACCTGATGTGGGCGGCGGCTTCGGCTCGAAGATTTTCATTTATGCCGAAGAAGTCGTGTGCCTGTGGGCGTCGAAACGCGTAGGTGGCCGACCCGTGAAGTGGACAGCGGAACGCACGGAAAGCTTCCTCGCCGATGCCCATGGTCGTGACCATGTGACGAAGGCCGAATTGGCCACCGATGCGTCGGGAAAGATCACCGGGCTTCGCGTTCACACCTATGCGTCGATGGGGGCATATCTGTCCACGTTCTCCGCAGCGGTGCCGACCTATCTTTATGCCACGCTGTTGTCGGGGCAATACAACATCCCCAACATTTATGCTGAAGTGGATGCGGTTTACACCAACACCGCACCCGTTGACGCCTA
>JANOPL010000074.1:0-27569 GCA_031421835.1 Hyphomicrobiales bacterium
GGGCAAGACCCGCGCCGGTGCCGAATGGGTGAAAGCCCTGGCCCTTGGGATTTTTGAACCTGTCATCCGCAAATGTGAGCGCATCGCCATTGTGGCCCCGACCTATGACGAGGCGCGGCTGGTGATGGTAGAGGGGCAATCAGGCGTGCTCTCGGTCCATTACGACGGCGAGCGGCCCAAGTATGAACCGTCGAAGCGCACATTGACCTGGAAGAATGGATCGATTGCGCAAATCTTCTCGGCCGAAGAGCCGGACAGTTTGCGCGGGCCGCAGTTTGATGCAGCGTGGTGTGATGAACTGGCCAAGTGGAAACACGCCGATGAAGCCTGGATGAATGTGCAAATGGCATTGCGCCTTGGTGACGTGCCACAAGCCGTGATTACAACAACGCCACGCTCAACCAGATTGATCCGTGAGCTGATGAATGATGCCGCCACAGTTGTCACACGCAGCAAGACGCTTGACAATGCAAACCAGCTTGCACCGAGTTTCCTGACAGATGTCATGGCCCGCTATGGCAACACCTCGTTGGGGCGGCAAGAACTGGATGGCGAATTGATGTCCGATGACGCCAATGCCTTATGGCGACGGGAGACGATTGATCTCAACCGTCGGAAAGTCGTGCCGGATTTTAAGCGCATTGTGGTGGCGGTGGACCCGCCTTCCACGTCCCACGCCAAATCCAATGCCTGTGGCATTGTCTGTGTTGGGCTGGGTGTGGATGGACGCTGCTACGTGTTGGAAGACGCAAGTGTGAAGCGCATGAGGCCTTTGCAATGGGCGACACGCGTGGTGGCTGTTTATGAGAAGTGGAACGCTGATCGCATCGTTGCCGAGGTCAATCAAGGCGGCGACATGGTGCGCGAAGTGTTGACGCAAGTTGACGCCAATGTGCCGATTAAATCGGTGCATGCCACGCGGAGCAAGCGCGCCCGGGCTGAACCAGTGGCTGCGTTTTATGAGCAGGGCAGGGTGAGCCACGTCGGAGGTTTTGCCGCACTGGAAGACGAGATGTGTTCGGTGATCGGCGAAGGCGAAAGCCCGGACCGGTTGGATGCACTGGTGTGGGCGGTGACGGAGTTGCTGCTGCGGAAGAAGAATGAGCCAAAAGTGAGAACGCTGTGAGGCACCCCCTCCCGGCTTCGCCGTACTCCCCCACGCCTTCGGCGCAAGGGAGAAGGTTTTCTCCCTCAACGCAGTTGGGGGAGTACCCCGAAGGGGGGAGGGGGTGTTTGATGAAGGAAAGAATATGCTGAACAAACTAAAATCTATACTCCTATCAAAGTCCTCTGCGACGTCATCCATCGTGGCCATGCACACGGCGGGGCGGCCCCAGTGGACTCCTAAAAACTATGCGGCCTTGGCGCGCGAAGGGTACGCAGGGAACGTCGTTGGCTATCGTGCGGTGCGCATGGTGGCGGAGGCTGCGGCATCCGTGCCGTTGATGCTGCTGGTCGATGGCAAAGAGGTGGATGCCCACCCGTTGTTACAACTTCTGGCACGGCCCAACGCTGCGCAAACAGAACGGGAATTATTCGAGAATCTTTATGCCTTCCTGATGGTGGCAGGCAATGCCTATGCGGAATTGGTGACGCTGGACCAGACACCCCGCGAGTTGTTTGCGTTGCGGCCTGACCGTATGGCGGTTGTACCATCGAAAGCGGGTTGGCCGGAGAGCTTTGAATATTCCGTAGGCGGACAATCTGTGCGCATGCCGCGTGAGAACGTGTTGCACATCAAAATGTTCAACCCAACTGATGACCATTATGGCCTGGCTCCGATGGAGGCAGCGGCCCGTTCGATTGATACGCACAACGCAGCATCGTCGTGGAACAAGGCAATGCTTGACAATGCCGCACGCCCTTCAGGTGCACTGGTTTTTGCGGCGGGTGATAGCACATTGACGAGTGAGCAGTTTGATCGGCTCAAAACCGAATTGGAAAGCACGTATCAAGGTGCCGCCAATGCCGGACGCCCGATGATTCTTGAAGGTGGCCTGGACTGGAAAGAAATGGGCTTCAGCCCCAAGGATATGGAATTCATCGAGGCGAAAAACATAGCAGCACGGGAAATTGCCTTGGCCTTCGGTGTGCCGCCCATGTTGTTGGGAATTCCTGGCGACAACACCTACGCCAATTATGCCGAAGCCAATCGCAGTTTCTGGCGTCAATCTGTTGTGCCATTGGTGGGCCGGATGGCCGATGGCATGGCGCAGCTCTTGCAGCCCTATGAACAAGGCTCATTGCGACTGGTGCCAGACCTTGACCAGGTTGAAGCACTGGCGCCCGACCGCGATGCGCTGTGGAAGCGCGTGAATGATGCGAGCTTCCTATCCGCCGACGAGAAGCGACAAGCCGTAGGTTACGTCAACTAACTTAATCCAATTCAGGAAACACAATGAACCAGCGTGTATTGCAACGCGGGGCGGGCAAACTTGTGCCTGTGGCCCCGGGGACGGGCGTTTTTGATGGCTATGCCAGCCTGTTTGGAAGGCGTGACCAACAAGGCGATGTGGTTGTAACGGGTGCTTTTGCGCAGTCGTTGAAAACAAAGGGCGCCGAGAATATCCGCATGCTGTTTCAACACAATCCGGCGGAGCCAGTGGGCACCTGGATCGAGGTGGTTGAAAAGCCGCGCGGCCTCTGGGTGCGCGGGCGTTTGAATCTGAAAGTGCAGCGTGGCCGCGAACTCTTGGCGCTTCTGGAAAGTGGCGGGCTTGATGGTTTGTCCATCGGCTTCAAGACCATCCGTGCACGGAATGATCGTGTCTCGGGCACGCGGCAGCTTTTGTCGATTGATCTTTGGGAAATCTCCCTCGTCACCTTCCCGATGCTGGATGGTGCGCGGGTGAGCACAGTGAAAAGCGCGGCACGGGCCCGCGCGGATTCTTACTTCAATATTCCGCCCGTAACCCCACGTAACCCAACCATGCAAGGAGTCTTTTGACACATGGATATGAACCACCCCTTTGAAACCAAAGTGGCCCAGCACAGCGATGTGAGCCACGATGACGTGTTGCAGGCCTTCGAAGCCTTCAAAGACGCCAACGACGACCGCCTTGCGCAAATTGAAAAGCGCATGAGTGCCGACACTATTACCTCGGAAAAAGTGGATCGCATCAACAAGGCTGTTGATGAACTGATTTTGAAATCGCGTCGTCCGGCGTTGTCATCGGAAAAAGCCTTTGAACCGTCAGAGCATAAACGCGCCTTTGATGGCTATGTGCGCAAAGGCGAAGCCCATGGTTTGGCCGCCCTTGAAGCCAAGGCGATGAGTATTGGCTCCAACACCGACGGCGGCTTTTTGGTGCCTCAGGAAACTGAAGCTGAGATCGGTCGCCTGCTGTCGAAAGCCTCACCGATGCGGCAAATTGCGGATGTACGGCAAGTTTCATCTTCGATTTACAAAAAGCCCTTTGCCACAACAGGTGCAGCAGCGGGCTGGGTCGGTGAAACGGCAGCGCGTCCACAAACCAACTCACCGATATTGGCTGAACTGCAATTTCCGGCCATGGAACTTTATGCCATGCCTGCTGCCACCCAAGCATTGCTGGATGACAGTGCCGTGAACCTGGACGAGTGGATTGCGCGGGAAGTCGAAACGGTTTTTGCCGAGCAGGAGTCAGAAGCCTTTATCGTCGGCAACGGCACCAACAAGCCAAAGGGCTTCATGGACTACGCCAAAGTTGCCAACAGTGCCTGGGTCTGGGGCAGCACCGGCTACATCCCAACCGGCGTTGCAGGTGCCTTTGCGGGCAGCAATCCATCAGACAAGTTGGTGGATTTGATCTATGCCCTCAAAGCCGGTTACCGCCAGAATGGCCGCTGGATTTTGAACCGCTCAACACAGGCTGCCATCCGCAAATTCAAGGATGCGCAAGGCAATTATCTGTGGCAGCCCGCGGCAACAGCGGACGGCAATGCGTCATTGCTGTCATTCCCGGTGGTTGAATCCGAATACATGCCGGATATCGCAACCGATGCCCATGCGATTGCCTTTGGTGATTTCAAACGCGGCTATTTGATTGTTGATCGCGTGGGGGTGCGCATGTTGCGCGATCCATACTCCACCAAGCCATACATATTGTTCTACACAACAAAACGCATTGGTGGCGGCATTCAGGATTTTGATGCGATCAAGACATTGAAATTCGGTCTGACTTAACAACCAAGGGCCCCCTCAGTCCTTCGGACAGCTCCGCCAACAAGTTGAGGGAGCGCAGAGATCCAACCCCTCCCTCAGCTTTGCTGGGGGAGGTCCCGAAGGGGGAGGGGGGCCTCAAACAAGGAAACAACTATGTCTCTCTTCCTTACAACTCCACCCGCAGCGGAGCCGTTGTCGTTGGTGGAAGCCAAGGCGCATTTGCGTGTGCCGCACAATGACGATGACACATATATCAGTACACTGATTGTTTCCGCCCGTCGCCGGGTGGAGCGACAGACAGGTTTGCGACTGATCACCCAAGGCTGGTCACAATTCATGGACTTTTGGCCAGAAGGTGGCTTGATCGAGCTCGATCTTAATCCGGTTTCCACTGTTTCGGATGTGATTGTCTATGGCGACACAGATACGCCATCATCAATTGACCCTGCCCACTATTTTCTCGATGCAACGACCAACCCGCCACGGGTGGTGTTCAGGCAAGGGCGAAACCCGTCGCCTCCGGGCAGACGCGCCAACGGCATTGAAATTCGCATGACGGCGGGCTTCGGCAACGCTGCTGCTGTGCCACAGGACTTGAAGCAGGCGATGTTGTGGATGGTGGCCGACGCCTTTGCCCACCGGGGGGATGATGGTCTTCGGTCCCTGACCCCGGCGGTGCTGGAGTTGATCAACCCCTACCGCATTTTGAGGCTCTCATGAACGCAGCGCTAGCTTTACAAACTGCGATGCGCGCGGCGTTGTTGGCGGATACGGCCGTCATCACGCTGTTGGGGGGTGCGCATATTTTCGATGAAGTGCCGCGGGGCGAACCACCTTTGTTTGTGAGTTTCGCGAGCATCGAAACACGGGATTGGAGTGTGATGGACCAGAAAGCCCATGAACACTTCGTCACACTCGACGTGACCACCAACGAGCGCAGCCGGTCCACCGCGCAGACGATTTGCAACCGCATTGAAGCGGTCCTCGATAATGCAGCGCTCACACTAACCGGCCATCGCCTGATCAATTTGCGTGTGGTGTTCTGGAGTGTTGGCAAAACGAAATCTGAACCGAAGTTTGGCGCAACCTTGAGGTTTCGCGCCGCCACTGAACCCCTTTAAGGAGAACTGACGATGGCTGCACAAAAAGGCCGTGACTTATTATTGAAAGTCGATGCAACGGGAGGCGGCAGTTTCCAGACTGTGGCGGGCCTACGCGCCTCAACGATCGCTTTCAACGCCCAGAGCGTTGATTCGACATCGCAAGACAGTGTGGGAGCGTGGCGCGAATTGTTGGCAGGGGCAGGTTTGAAATCGGCGGGACTTCGCGGCCAGGGCCTTTTCAAGGATGCAGCGAGTGACGCAACGGTGCGCGGCTATTTCTTCAATGCAACGATTGTAAACTGGCAGGCCATCATCCCGGATTTTGGTACGGTGCAGGGGTTGTTCCAAATCACTGCACTTGAATTTGGTGGACGTCATGATGGTGAGGTGACGTTTGAAATGGCGCTGGAGTCCGCTGGTCCCCTGACGTTTACGGCGATCTGATCATGGCGAACAGACATCGCGGTGAAATTGAAGCCGAACTCAATGGCGCAAAATTCACACTCGTTCTCACCCTGGGCGCACTGGCTGAACTGGAACACAGTTACGGAGGCGAAGATGTATTGTCCCTTGCCCAACGTTTTGAACAGGGTCGCATCAAGGCGACAGACGCCATCAAAGTGATTGGTGCAGGACTACGAGGTGCAGGCCACAATGTAACGGACGAGGAAGTGGGTCGCTTCACGGTGCGCGACGGGGCTGCAGGCTTCATGCGCATTGTCGTGGAATTGCTTAAAGCCACCTTTGCGGTGGAGTGATGCAAGGTTTCCCCTGGGGTGAAGTGATGCGACTTGGCATCGTCACCCTTCAAATTTCACCACGCGAATTCTGGACGTGCACCTTGCGTGAACTGGTGTTGCTGCGCGGCAATGCCGGACTGCAGCGTGGACGATTAAACGAACTCATGAAGGAGTGGCCGGATTGAACAACCCAGAAAACCAACTCAACTACAACACCGCCGCACTGAAATCCGAAATGGTGGACTTGTCGCGGCTTGCTGACTCTTTTGGCTCAAAGCTTGTGACGTCATTGGCGGGTGCCGTTATTCACGGACGCAAATTGTCGGATGTGTTTCGTGGACTGGCTCTCTCGATGGCAAACCAGGCGCTCTCAAGTGCACTGAGGCCATTGGGCAATCTGGTGGGAAACCTGTTCTCGAGTGCACTGTCACCGAAATTATTCGCCCATGGCGGGGTGGTGAATTCGCCTGTGTTGTTTCCACTGCGGGGCGGCACCGGGCTGATGGGCGAAGCGGGGCCTGAAGCCATCATGCCGTTGTCGCGGGGATCCGACGGCAAGCTTGGCTTGCGAATGGGTGGTGGCGGCGCTGCTTCCGTGACCGTGAACATTTCCACACCTGATGCCCAGAGCTTTCGTCAATCCCAGTCCCAAGTGGCGGCGATGATCGCGCGGGCCGTGGAACGTGGCGGGAGAAATTCGTAATGGCATTTGATGATGTAAGACTGTCAACCGCAATTTCGCGCGGCAGTTCGGGCGGACCAGAACGGCGCACCGATGTGGTGACAACAGCCAGCGGGCGCGAAGAACGCAACAGCCGCTGGGCCCATTCCAGGCGGCGCTACAATATCGGCTTTGGCGTGAAGACGTTGCAACAACTGCAAGAGGTGGTTGCCTTTTTCGAAGGCCGGCGTGGTAAATTGCACGCCTTTCGCTTCAAAGATTATACTGACTTCAAATCCTGTGCGGCAGATGCAGTGCCGCAACGCACCGACCAGGCTTTGGGCACCGGCACAGGTGCACAAGCCGCCTTTCAATTGGTCAAGCATTATGGCGCGCCATCGCGGGATTACGTGAGGAACATTACAGCACCTGTGGCGGGCAGCTTGCTTGTTGCCGTGAATGGCGTGGCCAGTGTCAACTTTACAACCAACACGACCACCGGTGTGATCACGTTTAACGCGGGAAGCATTCCGGCCAATGGCAGCACTGTGACGGCCGGTTTTGAATTTGATGTGCCTGTCAGGTTTGACACTGACGAGATCACCATCAACCTCTCGCAGTTTGAAGCGGGCGAGATTCCGGAGATTCCACTGCTCGAGGTTGTGTCATGAGGACTCTTCCCCCCGGTCTTCAGGCACACCTCGACAGTGGAACCACAACGCTGTGCCACTGTTGGCGCGTGACGTTGAAAAGTGGTGAGAAATTGGGTTTTACCGATCATGACGTAGACTTGAATTTTGAAGCCATGGTGTTTGAAGCCTACGCAGGTTTCACGGCCAGCAGTGTTGAGTCCTCCCTCGGGTTCTCGGTTGATAATATGGAAGCCGAAGGTGCGCTGCAGTCAACGAAACTGGACGACACGCGATTGCGGGCTGGTGACTTTGACCACGCCCAAATTGAAGTGTGGCGGGTGAACTGGCAAAATGTTTCGCAACGCGTACTGTTGCGGAAGGGCCATCTCGGCGAAGTCACAACGGGAAATGGCGCATTCACCGCTGAAGTGCGCGGCCTTGCCCACGTACTCTCACAGCAAAAAGGCAGACTGTTTCAATTCGGCTGTGACGCGGAACTGGGTGATGGACGCTGTGGCGCAAACACCAGTGCGGCAGCGTTTGTTGATAGCGGTTCAGTTACCAGCGTTGAAACTTCTGCCGTGATGTTGAGTGGCATCATCTTCAGCGAGGATTGGGCGACGCGGGGCGCATTGCGGTTTAACAGTGGGACAGGATCTGGTCGCACACTGGGTGTAAAACGACAGCGCAAAATTGGAAACGTGACGCGGGTTGAATTTTGGTCGGCCATACCTTTCACCGTGGTGAATGGCGATGCCGTGCAACTGGTGGCGGGTTGCGACAAGCAGTTTTCGACCTGCAAATTGAAGTTCAACAATACTGAAAATTTTCGGGGCTTTCCGCATATGCCCGGCACAGATTTTGTGACGAGCTTTGCCTCGGCCAATGACCCCAACAATGATGGTGGACAACGCCTGTGATCAAACCGGAAGACATTGTAACCGCCGCCCGCGGCTGGATTGGCACGCCCTATCGGCATCAGGCCAGCTTGAAACATGTGGGCTGTGATTGTTTGGGTTTGGTGCGCGGCGTGTGGCGCGATGTCAATGGCGAAGAGCCGGAAACACCACCTGCATACTCAGCTGACTGGGCCGAGGCAGGTGGGGTTGAAACCTTGGCTGAGGCTGCCAAGCGCCACATGGTGCGGGTTGAAACCCGCGATGTCAAAGCCGGGGATGTGTTGTTGTTCCGCTGGAAGCCACATCTGCCGGCAAAACATGCAGGCATTGCAACGGGAAGCGCTTCGATGATTCATGCGCAGGATGGTGCGGTGGTGTCTGAGATCACTTTGTCGCCCTGGTGGCGGCGACACCTGGCTTTTGTAGTTCGTTTTCACGCTGAGACATAAACAATGGCTACTGTCGTTCTACAATATGCAGGCGCTGCCTTGGGCACGTTGGTGGGTGGGCCTTTGGGTGGTGCCATTGGTGGCGCACTTGGCGGCATCGCGGGCAATGCACTTGACCAGCGGATTTTTGGCAGCAACGCAAAACGCCGCATCGAAGGACCGCGCCTCAATGATCTGCGCGTGATGACGTCGGAAGAAGGGGCTGCAATCCCCATACTCTGGGGGCGCATGCGGGTGGCGGGGCAGGTGATCTGGGCCACCAATCTGGAAGAAGTTGTCTCCACTGAAACCCAGAAGGCCTCTTCGAAAGGGGGCGGAGGGGCTTCCACGGCCACCACCAGCTACAGCTACTTCGGCAACTTTGCCGTGGGTCTGTGTGAGGGAGAAATTGACGGTATTGGCCGCGTGTGGGCCGATGGCAAAATCATCGACATCGAAACCTTTACCACGCGACTCTACACCGGTAGTGAAAGTCAAAATGCAGACAGTTTGATCACCTCCATTGAAGGTGTGGCACCTGCGTATCGTGGGCTCGCCTACATTGTGTTTGAACGCCTGGCCCTGGAACGCTTCGGCAATCGCATTCCGCAATTGGCCTTTGAAGTGTTCCGGCGTGGCAGCAGCCTTGGAGAAAAAATAAAGTCGATCAATATCATTCCGGGCTCCACTGAGTTTGGCTACGACACGGCAATTGTGACGCGCAATGACGCGCGTGGACAAACAGTCAGTGAGAACGCCCATGCAGCGGCGGACAGGTCCGACTGGTCGATTGCCATTGACCAGCTGCAAGGTGCCTGTCCCAATTTGCAGAATGCACAATTGGTGGTGGCGTGGTTTGGCGATGATCTGCGCATGGGCACCTGTGATGTGCGGCCACGCGTGGACAATGCGTCGAAGCAAACGCAAGGGGCGACGTGGGGCGTGTCGAACGAAACGCGTGCAACCGCACAGGTTGTGAGTTCACACAATGGGGTACCGGCCTTTGGCGGCACGCCTTCTGATGCGACAGTTGTGCGAGCGATCCAGGATCTGCATGCACGCGGGCTTGAGGTGACATTTTATCCCTTTGTGATGATGGACATTCCGCAAGGCAACGTGTTGCCTGATCCCTATGGTGGCGTTGCGCAGCAAGCATACCCATGGCGTGGGCGCATCACTGCAAGTCTTGCACCGGGGCAGGCGGGAACGCCAGACAAAACAGCAGCAGTTAACGCTGAGTTGGCCGCCTTCAACGGCAACTGTTCACCATCACAGTTTGTGATTGATGGGACAACGGTTGCTTACATAGGCCCGGCGCAATGGAGCTATCGCCGCATGGTCTTGCACTATGCCAAGCTCTGCGCGGCGGCGGGTGGTGTGGAAGCCTTTCTGATTGGAAGTGAATTGCGCGGGTTGACGACACTTCGTTCAAACCCGACGACTTATCCGTTCGTGACCATGCTGCGAACACTCGCTGCTGATGTGAAAGCGATTTTGCCGTCTGCGAAAATTTCTTATGCGGCGGATTGGAGTGAATATTTCGGGCATCATCCCGGTGATGGTACGGGCGATGTGTATTTTCATCTGGACACTTTGTGGGCTGATGCGGCGATCGATTTCGTCGGCATTGACAACTACATGCCGCTATCGGATTGGCGCGATGGGCAGTTACACCTTGACGCTGCGGCAGGTTTCAATGCCTTTCATGACAGGAACTATCTGCGCAGTCGTATCACTGCGGGTGAAGGGTTTGACTGGTACTATGCGTCTCAGGCAGCGCGCGACACGCAAACACGAACGCCCATCAGCGATGGCGCTTACAACAAGCCGTGGGTGTTCCGATACAAAGACTTGCAGAATTGGTGGCGTAACCCTCATTACAACCGCCCGGCAGGGGTTGAAGCAACTGTCGCAACAGCATGGGTGCCCCAGTCGAAGCCAATCTGGTTCACGGAGGCAGGCTGCCCCGCAGTTGACAAGGGACCGAACCAACCCAACGTCTTCTACGATGCAAAATCGTCCGAAAGCACATTGCCGTACTATTCTGGTGGGCAGCGTGATGATGTCGTGCAGAACAGCTTCATCACGTCGGTGTCAGACTATTGGGACGACGTTGGTGCGCACAACCCGGTATCCTCCGTTTACGGAGCAAATATGGTGCGGGCAGACCGTACAGCATGGTGGGCCTGGGATGCACGTCCATTCCCGGCCTTTCCGGCGCGCACCGATGTGTGGAGTGATGGTCAGAACTATCCGCGCGGCCATTGGTTAAACGGCAGATTGGGTGCTGTTGAACTTGGCGCATTGATCGCAAACATTGCGGCACGGTTTGAGCTTTCAGCTGTGGACGTCTCCGCAGTGACAGGTCTTGTCGATGGATTTGTGTTGGACCGACCGCTGTCAGGGCGCGAAGCCCTTGAAAATCTCCTCAAGGTTTTTGCCATTGATGTGGTGGAAACGGAAGGCAAACTGGTGTTCAAACCGCGCAGTGCGGGTGCAACAACACCTCTGCTCAAAGCCGATCTTGCCGAAGGCCAACGCAATGCACCGATCTTGTCCGAGACACGGCTGCAGGAGTTGGACCTGCCGCGGCTGGTGCGACTTGGCTATGTTGAGTCGTCGCTGGATTATCGGGCGGCAGCGGTACAGCAGGTTCAAGCTGGCACTTCGAGCAACCGGGAGATCACTTTGCAACTGCCGGCCGCCGTGCCGCAGAGTTTGGCGCAGGCCCGGGCTGACGTGGCACTGGCTGAAGCCTGGGCCGAACGAACGACGGCGCAGTTTACACTGCCGCCCAGCCACCTGCGATTTGAGCCTGGTGATGTGCTTTCAATTGAGGGCACGTCTTATCGACTGACCACGGTCACGGATCATATCGCCCGCGTGGCAGAAGCCCTGTTGCACGACGCCTCGGTGTATGATGCACCTGCCTTGGTGGAGCGTGTGGCATTGCCCAAACTCGCTGACGTGTTTGGCCCGGCCGATGTGGTGTTTATGGATTTGGCTTTGGCCAATACGGACCAACCTGCTGCACCTTGGGTGGCGGCTCAAGCCAAACCGTGGCCGGGCCGCCTGAATGTGTTCCGGCAAACCGGCAGCAACAGCTATGCCCTGAACAGCAGCATTGGTGCGCAAGCCACGATGGGTGAAACCTTGACACCCTTGCCGCAAGGGTTGGTGGGACGTGTTGACTATGCGGTATCGCTGGATGTGCAACTGGATTTCGGGGCTTTGGCGTCCATATCGCGGGGAGAGCTTCTGGCCGGGGTCAATGCTTGCGCAATCGGCCAACCTGAAACCGGATTTGAGCTGCTGCAATTTGAAATGGCAACACTCATTGGTGTGAACACCTATCGCATCACCGGCTTGTTGCGCGCACAGGCAGGGTCTTTGCCTGAAATGTTGTCGACACGTCCCGCTGGCCAGCGCTTTGTATTGATGAACAGTGCTGTTGCCAAAGCGGCGTCAAGTCTGGCGGAGGCGACCGTACCGACGACGTGGCGTGTTGGGCCACAATCGCTTGATCATGGTCATCCCTCTTACGTGACTGCAGTTGTGCCGCCCACGTTAAAGGCCTTGCGCCCCCTGATGCCAGCCCATGTTTTGGCAAAACGTACTGCCGGTGGTGTTGCGATCAGCTGGATCAGGCAAACGCGTTCCGGCGGAGACGCCTGGGCGTTGCAGGATGTGCCGCTTGGCGAGGCCAGTGAGGCATACACCCTGCAGGTGATGAACGGTGCAACGGTTGTGCGCAGTTGGTCAACCGACGTGCCGCAGCAGCTTTATAGCAACAGCGACATCATGGCTGACTTTGGATCACAGCCAAACTCACTCGCCCTGCGGGTGGCGCAGTTCAGTGCCGCAACAGGGGCCGGACCATTTCTCGAAAGGACTTTGAATGTCTAGTTCAACTTATCTTGGCTTGCCGTACCTTGAAGCATCGCAGGCGCAAAAGCATGTGACCGTGAATGAGGCACTGGCGCGGCTTGATGCGCAGATTCACCTGAGTGTGCTGAGCCGGATGGTGGCAACGCCGCCTGCAACACCTTTAGAAGCTGACCGCTATCTGATTGCGACGTCGCCCACAGCAGCGTGGACAGGGCAGGCGGGCAAACTTGCCCTGTGGTTGGAGGGGGCATGGGTTTTTGTGACGCCGCGTGAAGGGTGGCGCATGTGGGTTGCAGATGAAGACCAGTTGCTGATTTATAATGGAGCAACATGGCAAGGTGCAGGTGTGCCGTCACAATTGCAAAACCTGCAACTGCTCGGTGTCAACGCTGCGGCGGATTCCACAAACAAATTCGTGGTGTCTTCGACAGCGACGTTGTTCAACCACGTAGGCAACGGGCACCAGATCAAACTCAACAAAAATGCCAGCGGTGACACCGCGTCGTTCCTGTTTCAGACCGGTTTTTCAGGTCGGGCTGAAATTGGCACCACAGGCGATGATGCCTTTCATTTCAAGGTCAGCGCTGATGGCTCAACGTTCACGGAACTTCTGATTGCCGATGGCGCAACGGAACGTTTGAACTTGCCAAGGGGTATTGCACTCTCCCCGCAAACCGCACCGACAGCACCCGTCAATGGTCAGCTTTGGCACGACAGCACATCAGGAAAAATGCGCCTGCGTGAAGCGGGAAAAACCAGGGACCTCACAGGTCCAAATCCGTTCGCGTCTGCAATGGCGCGGCATCTCATCATCAATTGAAAGGACATATTTCATGGCTGTTAATACATCTCCCATTTTTTCCAAACGCGGTGACATTCAATGGTCACCAAGCGCACTTCTTGCCGCAAACACGGCGAAAGATGGCACCGGCACGGTCGCTACCGTTTTTACAGCGGGAGCTGATGGTGCATTCGTGCAACGGCTTTCAGCACGATCCTTGGGGTCCAACGTCGCCACGGTTTTGCGTGTCTTCGCCAACAACGGCAGCAGCAACACTACGGCTGCCAACAACACCCTGATCAACGAAATGACGTTGCCTGCAACCACGTTGAGCGAAGTTGCCGCACAACCGCCTTATGAGCTGCCGCTGAACTTTGCACTGCCCGCCGGACACAAAATCCTGTGCACAATTGGTACTGCCGTTGCGGCTGGATTTGCGGTGACCGTTTTCGGTGGTTCCTACACGGAATAAGGAGCGCATATGTTTGATTTTTCCCATCTGCCAAACGCTTACAACGGCGCAGATCTTCAAGACTTCAGGGTGCCAGGCATCCAAGCCTGGTACAAACCGCGCGGCAAATCCATGGTCAATATTCTGCTGGTCGGCAGCGGTGGTGGCGGTGGTGGTGGCTTTTCTGGCGCTGCCGCATCGGCTCGCGGCGGCGGTGGTGGCGGTGGAAGCTCCGCCGTCACCAAATTTATTGTTCCAGCCGCAGTTTTGCCTGAAATTCTTTTTTGCCACGTGGCGGCAGGGGGCACCGGAGGCAATGCAGGAGCAGCAGGCGGCAGCGGAGATTATTCGGCTGTTACCATAAATCCAAGCAACAAGACCGAAGCGCCGACTCGTGTGGCGCTGTCCGGCAATGGAGGTGGTGGTGCAGGAGGTGCTGGAACAGTTGGTGCTGCGGGTGCTGCCGGTTCTGCGGGTGCCGTGATCGCGCTGAACGCCATACAAAACTTTGGCAGCATGATTTCAAATCTTGGAATGGCTGGCGGCGCTGGTGGGGCGCAAACGGGTGCCGTTGGCGTTTCGGTCACAGGGTTCAGCACGGGCACGACGGGCGGTGCCGGTGGTGCTGGCGTCGGAACAACCGCGACCGAATTTGCAGGCGGCGGTATAAATGCATCAACTCCATTTGCCGCATTCCCAGGGGGAAGTGCTGGTGGTGGGCGCGGGCAGGATGGTTATGAACGCAACTTTGCCGGGCTTTACCTGCCACTCGCTTTTCAAGTCTCGGTTTCAGGCACAGGTGGTGGCTCCAGCAATGCAGGTGCCGGAGGTGCAGCAGGTAACGGCGGAATTGGCAGTGGCGGCGGTGGCGGTGGAGCTGGCTTAACAGGCGGGCGTGGTGGCAATGGCGGGCACGGCTATATTTTGATCGTGAGTTGGTAATGCAAATGACTGACGTCGAACGCGAAGTGGGCCGCCTGGAAGCCCGCATGGAAACGGTTGAAACGGAATTGCAGGGAATCCGCGCCGATGTGCGGGAGATCCGGGATGCATTGGTCTCTGCGCGCGGAGGCTGGGTGTTGTTGACGGCTGGACTATCTTTGGCAGTGGCTGCCGGCGCATTTTTGCAGGCGCATTTTCCAGCGCTGCTGCGGGCAACGCAATAGGGAAACAAAAATGAAAATGACTGTTGAAGGCCTGGCGCTGATCAAGCGCTTTGAAGGCTTGCGGCTTGATGCCTATCGCGATGCGGTGGGTGTTTGGACAATCGGCTACGGACACACCTCAATGGCAGGTGCACCTCAGGTGCACGCAGGGTTACGGATAACGGAAGCTGATGCCCATGAGATTTTGGCGCGGGATTTGGATGCGTTTGTTCGGGGTGTGAGAGATACCGTGACTGTTGAATTATCAGCCACACAATTTTCGGCGCTGGTGTCGTTTGCCTTTAACGTGGGACTGGGCGGCTTCAAGCGCTCCAGTGTTCTGACAGCCGTGAACAGCGGTGATTTTGATGCCGTCCCACGGCGATTGAATTTGTGGACCAAGGCAGGTGGCCGCGTGTTGCCGGGGCTGGTGCGGCGCAGGTCGGCTGAAGGCGCCTTGTTCATGTCTGAAAATGCAGCACCATCAAAAGAGGTCATTACGCCCATCCCGTCGAAACCGGTCGTCGAAAGCCGGACAATGTGGAGTGCGGTTTTTGTGATGCTGCTGGCGGTTGTGCAGGCCTGGTTATCACTGTCGCTGAAACTGGCGGGCATCGCAGTGTTGTTGGCCATGGCTGCTGCGCTCTGCCTGATTATCTATGAGCGCTACAAAAAAATGAAGTTGGAGGGTCTGTGATGGTTTTGCCAGTTGGGTTGATTGTGAGTTTGGTAACAGGTGTGATGAACGGGCCCGTCAGCAAAGTTCTGGATGCATTTGTGAAGGACCAGGAGCTGCGCCGGAAGTTGCAGGCTGACCTCGAACTGAAGTTGACCGAGCACTTGGGCAAAACCGAGGAACTTGAACAGGCCATCGTTTTGGCCGAAATCAAATCCGAACATTGGCTGACGCGCAGCTGGCGGCCGATTCTGATGCTCACGCTTTTGGGATTTATTGTGTTCGTGGGGCTGGTGCTTCCGTTCCTCGATTTTGTGGTGGGCGCGCCCGTCACGTTCAACCCCCGCTGGCAAGCCCTGCCGCCACAATTCTGGGATTTTCTATCAATAGGGGTAGGCGGGTACATTGGTGGACGCACGCTGGAGAAGGTTGCGGCACAGGTTTTGGGACCTAAAATAAAGCGCTGAACAGCCGCACTCTCCATGGAATTCAATAGCTTAGAAACTGCTGCAACGCAATATGTTCACTTCCATTCATCCCCCGTTCAGCTACCATTTGCTATTCGGAACCATCAAATATTGGAGTAATTCACGTGAATAGAAAATCGGGGGCGATTTTGGCAGTAATTTTGGCTTCAGGCCTGTGGGGCGTGAGCCCTGCCGTGGCCGGAAAGTTCCGCCTGGGTCATAAAATCTATCAATATGAACAATCGCAATTTTCGCAGTATGCTAACGAAGCGGAAAGCTATGGCAACGCGGATTATCCCGTCAGCCCGGCGGAAGCCGCATCCATCGCACGGGAATCTTGGCCCGGGGCAAAGGTCCTTCGCGTTCAACTCTTGCCCTCAGGCGTTTATGCTGTCACTTTGAAGCAGCATGGTGAGGTGTCACGCGTGCTAGTCGATGCAACGTCGGGTTCCATCGTCTAGCGCAGCCGAACGCTACCACGCTGAACGGGAATGGTGGATGCATGCGCATTTTAGTGGTGGAAGACGACGCTGACCTCAATCGGCAAATTGTGTCGGCTCTTGGCGACGCTGGCTATGTGGCCGACAAGGCTCTTGACGGTGAAGAAGGGCACTTCCTCGGTGAAACCGAACCTTACGACGCTGTTATTTTGGATTTGGGTTTGCCGGTACTCGATGGTGTCAGCGTTCTTGAAAAATGGCGCCGTGCCGGCAAGAAAATGCCGGTGCTGATTCTGACGGCTCGCGCCCGCTGGAGCGACATGGTCGCGGGCTTCGATGCAGGAGCTGATGACTACGTCACCAAGCCATTTCACATGGAAGAAGTTTTGGCGCGCGTCAGGGCACTGCTGCGCCGCAGTGCAGGCCACGCCACAAGTGAAATTGAATGTGGTCCGGTGTCGCTCGACACAAAAGGTGCGCGGGTCAACGTCAACGGCATGCCAATTAAACTGACGTCACTCGAATTCAGGCTGCTGGCCTATCTGATGCATCACAAGGGCAAGGTGGTGTCGCGCACCGAATTGGTGGAACATCTCTACGACCAGGATTTCGACCGGGACTCAAATACGGTCGAAGTGTTTGTTGGGCGTCTCCGCAAAAAGCTTGGCGTCGACGTGCTGCACACCATACGTGGCATGGGATATTGCATGTCAGAGACAGGTGATGAGAAGTAATTCACTTTCGTTCCGGCTGACTGTTTCAGCAGCGCTTGTGTCATTGGTGTTGTTGGCACTGGCTTCGGTTGTTTTGAGTGAATTGTTTCAACAAGCCTTGGTGCGCAACTTTGATGCCCGTCTGCGGGCAGTGTTGGACAGCCTTTCAGCTAATGTGTTTCCGGGCGAAGACGGTTCACCGCAGCTGACGGGTAATATGGCTGACATTCGCTTTACACTGCCGGAGTCAGGCTGGTCGTGGCAGATTATTCCACCCACGGACAAACAAAAGCCGCTGCTTTCCCCGGCTTTGTTGCAAACGCCACTGGAAATTGATGCGGCGTTGTTGGGGACAAGAGACACGGACCGCATTACGTCTTTCGGGTTTCGCAACGATGCAGGCCAAAATCTGCGGGCGATGGAACAGCGTGTCACATTCAAAAACTTGCCCGGTGAGTATTCGTTTTTAGTCACAGGCAATTTTGATGAGTTGCGGGCCGAAGTACAATCTTTCACCAACGCCCTTTATCTTTCGCTTGGGTTACTGGGATTGGGGTTGTTGGGGGCGATATTCTTTCAGGTACGATACGCGATGCGCCCGATGCTGACGCTGCAACAAAAGTTGAACGACATTCGCGGTGGCAAGATTGAAATGCTGGAGGGTGATTTTCCAACCGAAATGCAGCCAGTTGCAGATGAAATGAATTTGCTGATCCAATCGAATTTTGAAATCATTGATCGCGCGCGCATGCAGGTGGGTAATCTCGCTCATGCGCTCAAAACACCCATCAGTGTACTGACGAATGAGGCGCGCGAAAGCCCAGGGTCTTTGGCCGACAAGGTGAAAGAGCAGATTGGTGTGATGCGTGATCAGGTGAATATGTATCTCGATCGCGCGCGCCGTGCCGCCCGCGCCCAAACCATTGGCTCAGCAACGGATGTCGATCCGGTATTGCAAGGGTTGGCGCGCACCCTGCAACGCATCAATATGGACAAGGGTGTGAAAATCTCGGTTTCAACGCAACCCGGTTTAAGATTTCGTGGCGAACGTCAGGATCTTGAAGAGATTGTTGGCAATCTCATGGACAACGCCTGCAAATGGTCGAAAAGTACTGTCGAAGTGAGGGCCTCATCATTGCTGCAGAAAGGCGACGATGGACGCCCACGAATGCTGATTGAAGTGGATGATGACGGGCCGGGCCTTCCGCCCGAAAAACGTGCAGTTGCCTTGAAGCGCGGTCAACGCCTCGACGAGTCAAAACCAGGATCTGGATTGGGGCTGAACATCGTTTCCGAAACAACGGCGATGTATAACGGAAAAGTCGAACTCGACGCGGCGACGCTCGGTGGTTTGCGCGCCAAACTCACGCTTCCCAGCGTTGCATGACTAACTTTGCGTTACTGAAAATATTCAAAACAATTTAAAATTGTAGTTTGTCTGTTTTTCGTTGCATAAGCCTATGCGCAGTTTTTCCGTCAATTTGGCGCGGCAAATCGTTGAACAACTTGATTCAATTGCGCTGATAATTTAAGTAGAAAACACAGGTTCACAAAGTCGTGATCGTCAACCAAGAATTCGCAGCACCCATAAGTTGCGAAACAGGAATGACAAGCGTTATACCTGTCTACTGCCCCCGGTCGCGGGTGCTTGTCAGAGGGGAGCGGCTCGACGGAGCTGCTCCCCGTTCTCATTCTGCGCCCGCAGCTGCGGGAACACCGCGCTCGCGGTAGGGCGTTCGCCCATAATAGGCGCGATAACACTTGGAAAAATGCGAGGGCGAAGAGAAGCCGCAAGCCAGGGCAACATTAATTACCGACATGTCGGTTTGCAGCAAGAGTGACCGGGCTTTCTTCAAGCGCAGCTCCAGGTAATAACGCTTGGGCGAACGATCAAGGTAGCGCCTGAACAAACGCTCCAGTTGCCGTGTCGATAACCCGGCCTGCTTTGCCAGCAAGCTGGGAGACAACGGGTCCTCCAGGTTTTCTTCCATCTTTTCGATGATGGACACCAGCTTGGGGTGCCGCGCTCCAATGCGGGCCGGAAGTGAAAGCCGCTGGTTCTCGCTGTGATGGCGGATCGGCGAGTGCAAAATTGTTTCAGCCACTTGGGCCGCCATATCAGGCCCATGCTGGGTTGTGATGAGGGACAACATCATGTCGAGGGCTGTGGTTCCACCGGCACTGGTAAAACGGTCCTCGTCGATTTCAAACAGCCCTCCCGTCACATCGATGTCTGGAAACGCCTCAGTGAAACCCGGCAAATTCTCCCAGTGAATGGTGCAACGATAGCCATCCAGCAAACCGGCTTCGGCCAACACGTGGGCACCGGTGCAAACGGCACCGATATCCACACCTCTGCGGGAAATCTTTCGAAGCCAGCTCAGCAGGCGCTTGTCCGTGTGGTGCTGAATGTTGAGGCCGCCGCAGACGATCACCGCAGCATCGGGAGGTATGCTTTCCAGGTCACCATTGGTCATCGTCAAAATGCCGCTTGAAGCCGCTACCGGTTGGCCATCAATGGAATGCAATGTCCACTTGTAAAGTTGCTTGTCGGCCAGACGATTGGCCAAGCGCAGAGGCTCAATGGCCGACGTGACGGGCATCATCGTGAATTCAGGCACGAGAATGAGGGCAACTGACTGGGGCAGGTTATTTGGTTTTTCGCCGAGCATTTGAGATCTCCGGACCAGCATCTTGCTCCGGTTTTGGGAAGTTGTCCACTAGCGCCATCGGTGTTCCGAAAACGACCTTAACGTGTGTTGGAAGTCGGTATTGGGGTCAGAATGTCGCAAAACCCCAAGACAATTCAAAAGCTTTCGATGATCTTCTGGACTTCAATCAGCTTGAGGCCTGAACATGAGCGGACCAACAACGTTTACACCCATGCCAACGGCGACAATGGCCAATCCCATTGGCAGCTATTTGCGCAAGGCCTCGATTGAAATCACCGGCAAACAAATTGACAAGATTTCACTGTTACGTCAGGGGTTTGCGGCGGGTTCGACGGTGTTTGTGGCGTTGATTGATGCGGCGGAACTGGACAGTCAAATTGCGGCAGTCGCAGCATTGCGTACCGCAGGCTATAACCCGATTCCGCATATCCCTGCGCGTTTTGTGTTGCACGAAGATGATTTGAAGCGCCGCCTTGAAGCCTTTGTAACCAAGGGTGGCGTCACTGATGTGTTGGCTTTGGGCGGCGGTGCATCGCAGCCGATTGGAAAATATGATGCGGCTCTCCAAATCATGGAAACCGGCGCATTCCAAAATGCTGGCATTAAGCGCATTGGCATTGCCGGGCACCCGGAAGGCAACCCCGATATTACGAAAATCCACGGCGAAGCCATGTTGCTGAAAGCCTTGAAACAAAAAAGCGACTGGTTGAAAGCCAACAAAATTGAAGGTTTCATTGCGACCCAGTTTTTGTTCGATGCCATCCCTGTTGCGCATTGGGCGTCTGAATTAAGGCTGGCGGGTATTGATTTGCCCGTCCATGTCGGCGTGCCTGGCCCTGCATCAATCAAAACCCTCGTCAAATATGCGGCGATGTGCGGGGTGGGAAATTCCGCACGGTTTATCCGCAAGCAAGCCCTCAATGTGACAAAGTTGCTGTCCGTATCAGAACCAACCGAATTCGTTGACCAGCTTGCGACGCTACATTTTGACAAGCCGGAACTCGGTATTGCAGCACCACATCTTTATCCTTTCGGCGGCTTTGACAAGCTGCTGGGATGGATGGTGCCAAGGCTCGCCTAAATCTCATCACCACTTCGGATTACAAACGCGCCTCCACGGGCGCGTTTTGTTTTTGTCGATAGGTCTTGATTTTACGACTATAATTGAACTATTTGCGACGCTAGCGAAGAAGGATACAAACGTGACTCGAACTCTTGTGAAGATGGCAGCGGATGATGTGCGTGTAGCTTACAAGCGCTGGGCCCCATTTTATGACGCGACGTTTGGAAAACTGGTTGAAGCCGGGGTGAAGCAAACGGTGGAGCGGGCCAACATGTTCAAAGGCCAACTGCTGGAAGTCGGCGTTGGCACGGGCCTGGCCCTGCCGCATTACGCCGAACACTTGCGCGTCACTGGGATCGATCTGTCGTCTGACATGCTCGCTTTGGCCAAAAAACGCATCGCTCGAAAATCGGTGCCCAACATCGAGGCTTTGCTGGAAATGGACGCAACGGCCCTTGAGTTTCCGGACGGGCATTTTGACATCACAACCGCCATGTATGTTCTGACTGTCGTGCCGGATCCTGCGAAAGTCGTACACGAATTGGCGCGTGTCACCAAACCAGGTGGCACTGTGTTGATTGCGAACCACTTCAGCGTGGAAAGTGGCATTCGAGGCATTGTTGAAAAGAAGATGTCCAAACACGCGGCCAAATTGGGTTGGCGGCCGGAGTTTCCCGTGGATACCGTTCTGGTCAGCGACAAGCTGCGGCTGGTGAGCTTGAAGCAGTTGAAGCCTTGGGGGTTCTTCACCTTGCTGGAGTTTGTGCGGGTTGACGGATGAGGGGTGGTGATATAACGAGGTAGCAGGTAGACAACTAGGTATTAGGCATGTTGTATGGCATTGAGCATTAAAAATAAAGAACTTGAACAAGTCTCTCGTGAACTGGCGAGAGTAAGTGGTAAACCTATTACAGAGGCTCTACTAATTAGCGCCAAGCGTGAACTTGAGCGCCAAAAGTCTTTGCAGAAATTTAAGCGGAAGTCTGACCTCTGGCAGCGCATTCAAAAAATCCAAGTAGAAGTTGCTGCATTAGCGATCATCAATGACATGACCGATGATGAGATTTTAGGGTACGATGAGTTTGGTGCCCCGACCAGATGATTGTTGATACTTCAGTGCTTGTTGCCATTCTGCGCAGAGAAGATGACGCATTGCTTTACGTCAATGCGATCGAGGCTGCTGCGCGAAAATTCATGGTCTGTTCTGCTTATCTGGAACTCTGTATCGTCATGGTGGGAAATCGGCCTGAACAGATTTTATCGAAAGTGGATGAAACGCTCAGCGAACTGGATATCAAGTTATTGCCGTTTTCAAACGAGATGGCTGAAGTGGCAGCAGGTGCATTTGTGGTCTATGGAAAAGGACGACATGCAAAAGCCGCGCTGAACTTTGGTGACTGCATGTCCTACGCCGCGAGCAAAGTTGAAGCAATGCCGCTGCTTTTCAAATGTAATGACTTCACCCACACTGATGTCGAGCGCGCCATTTAAGCCTTCGCAAACAACCTGACTTCGCTGCCCTTGCGTGCGGCTTTCAGCAAAAACTCCCATGCGTAATCCGCATATGAGCGGAACACGTAAACCTCGATCACATCTTGCTCTATAACGTGCAGCAACGCACCGACTTCCGCGAATTTCATCCGGCGGATGGTGCCGGGTGGATAGTCGTCGTGGGTAAGGTCGATCGATGTGCCCTTCATGACGGTGGTGCGGGCATATTCGCCTTCGAGGCGGATGATGGCCCGCATGTCTGACACGTTGACGACGAGGGAATGAACCGACGTCAATGCGGCCACCAATTTCTCTTGCAATTCTTGCACTTTATCGCCCGGACACAAAATCAACCACTGATCAACCGACAACCAAAGCGCTTTCATATCGCCCCACGTTGTTGTGGTGCGTGGTATCTTTGGCAGATCAAAACCCAGAACGGCTTTCATTGCCGTCATGAATTTGCGGTCAATCGAAAGTCCGCGCACATCAATCATGCCGCGACCCGCAATCTCGCGCATGGAGATGCTGAGATCAGCAGGCTCGCTGCGATGTGCCAAGGCGCTGGTGGTTTGAAGCTCAAGCATTCAGCCGTGCTCCTTCTTTATCATAAAATACAAAATCGCTGATCACGGCCTTCATCACCTTGCCACCTTCCAGCGGAAATGAAAGTGTCTCACCCATCCGCGCACGGCCGTTTTCAATCAATGCCATGGCAATGGAACGGCCCAATGTCGGCGACATATAAGTCGATGTCACTTGGCCAATCATCTCCATCGGTGGTTTGTCTTTTACGGCCCGCACAGCGTAGGCGCCATCCGGCAATACATCTTCAGGGTTTTCGGTGAGAAGCCCCACAAGTTGCTTTCGGTTTGGCCCGGCGAGAAAGGATTGCTCCAGCGACCGTTTGCCGAGGAAGTCCGTTTTCTTTTTTGAGACGAGACCACTGAGGCCCACATCATGCGGTGTGGTGGTGCCATCGGTTTCATCGCCAACGACGATGTAGCCTTTTTCAGCGCGGAGCACGTGGAGCGCTTCAGTGCCGTAAGGTTCAATACCAAATTCCGGGCCCGCTTCGATGATGGCATTCCACAAGCCTTGGCCATGGTTGGCAGGTGTTGCGATTTCATACGACAGTTCGCCAGAGAAACTGATGCGGTAGGCGCGAACAGGGTAACCGCCCAACTTGCCTGACTTGTAATCCATATGCGCGAAAGCTTCATTCGAGATATCAAAATCGGGCGAGAGTTTTGCGATCACATCACGCGCACGCGGGCCTGCAATGGCAAATTGCGCCCATTGTTCTGTAACAGGTGTGACGAAGACTTTGTAATGTGTCCACTCGGTTTGCAGCCACTCTTCCAAGTGTGCTGCGATACGATCAGCGCCGCCCGATGTGGTGTGCATGAGGAAGTGGTCATCGGCCAATCGTACGGTGACACCATCATCCGTCAGGAAGCCCAACTCGTTCATCATCAAGCCGTATCGACAACGACCGACTTTGAGATTGGAGAACATGTTGGTGTAGATACGGTCAAGGAATTCGGCGGCGTCAGGCCCCTTGATTTCAATCTTGCCGAGGGTCGAGGCATCGAGCAGACCCACGTTGTTCCGTACACTGAGGATTTCTCTGGTGATTGAACTGTGCTTGTCTTCACCCGCACCCGTGTAAGTGTAAGCGCGACGCCATTGGCCGATGGGTTCGAAGGTCGCGCCGCGGGCTTTGTGCCAGTCAAAAATTGGTGTGCGGCGAATGGGCAGGAATAACTCACCTGTCAACGACCCCGCAATGGCACCGAATGAAAACGGCGTGTAGGGTGGACGGAATGTGGTGACGCCAATTTCAGGAATTGTCTTACCTGTTGCTTCAGATAATACGCCCAAGCCATTGAGGTTAGATGTTTTTCCTTGGTCAGTCGCCATGCCGAAAGTGGTGTATCGCTTGGTATGTTCGACTGACTCATAACCTTCGCGCTGCGCCAATTCGAGGTCAGCGGCTGTCACGTCATTCTGGAAATCGATGAAGTGCTTGTTGCCTTCATTATATTTGCCTGTGGCAGGCGCAAACCACAATGGTTCCAATGCGGCGCGCGTGGGTTCTTCAATCTTGTGCGCTTTGACTTTGACAGTCTTGGCTTTTTTCAAGACTGATTTTGCTGCCGCTTCACCTGCCGTCTGCGCTTCAGTCAACGTTTCAGCGAGAGACATCGTACCATTTGCGGCACCAATTGCAGTGATCGGATCTGTATGCGTTTTAGGGCGGAATGAGTGCAAGGCATCGTCAAATTCAATCTTGCCGCCATTGTGGCACCAGAGGTGAAGGGCAGGGTTCCATCCGCCGGACATGGCGATGAAATCACAATTCACCTTTTTCTCTGTGATGACGCGGCCCTGGCCCTTGCGGTAGGCAGCGATCTTCACGGCTGTCACGCCATGGCTTCCTTCAACAGCTGAGATGACGCTGCCGAAATTGATTTCGATGCCGGCCTGTTTGGAGCGTGCGATCAATGTGCCTTCTGGACGTTGGCGCGAGTCAACCACGCGCACGTTGACGCCTGCTTTTTTCAGAGCAAGAGCTGTAAGGTAAGCATCGTCGTTGTTGGTAAACACAACGCCATTGGTGCCGGGAGCAACTGCGTGGCGTTCCAACAATCCGCGCACGGCTGAGGCCATGGTGATGCCGGGGCGATCATTGTTGGCAAATGCGATGGGGCGTTCAAGTGCACCTGTGGCCAGAATGACATGACCCGCACGCACTTTCCAAAGGCGATGACGCGGTGCACCTGCTGCAAGCAAGGCAGGAGCGTGATCAGCCACGCGTTCAAACATCATGAGATAGTTATGGTGGAAGTGGCCGACGACGGTGGTGCGTGACATCACCTGCACATTGGGTATGGCTTTCAGACGCTCAACGATTGCTGCAGCGTGGTCGGCAGCACACAAGCCATCAACGCTGCCAGCTGACAAATCCGCAATTCCGCCCAATACAGGGTTTTCGTCAGCAAGCAATACGCGGGCTCCGGCGTTAGCCGCAATTTCGGCTGCTGTTAAGCCAGCAATGCCGCCACCGACAACCAGCACGTCCACATGGGCGTGCATGTGCTCATAAGTATCAGGGTCGCGTTCGGTTGCCGCTTTGCCCAATCCGGCGGCACGACGGATGATGGGTTCATAAATGTGCTTCCAGAAACTTTGCGGCCACATGAAAGTTTTGTAGTAAAAGCCGCCGGGAATGAAGCGCGAAAACGTGTTGTTCAAAGCGCCGATATCGAGTGTCAAGGAGGGCCAGCGGTTTTGCGAAACGGCTGTGAGGCCATCGAACAATTCAATTTGTGTGGCGCGCAAGTTCGGCTCATGCCGTGCACCAACACCGACACCGATCAGCGCGTTCATTTCCTCAGAGCCCAAGCCTACGATGCCGCGTGCCCGGTGATATTTGAACGAGCGGCCGAATATTTTTTGGCAAGATGCCATGACTGCTGATGCAACCGTGTCGCCTTCGAATGCAGGAATGCTCTTGCCATCAAATGAAATCGTGAAGCGCTTGGTGCGATCAATGCGACTGCCGCCTTCGGGCAGGCGATAGGGTTTATTGGTCATGCCGTGGCACTCACTACGTTTGTTCTCTTTCGCTCGTCATCCCCGCGTACGCGGGGATCCAGACTTTCAGCGCATCCAAGCGGATAGTCATTGTGTAGAAAGCCTGGTTTCCCGCGTTCGCGGGAATGACGAGGCTGAGTGTGGGTGCGCGATAACAAGAGTTTCATTTAATCACTTCACTTTCCCGCGCATCTTGAAATACTCCGCCCACGGACCAGTTGCTTCTCTTTGCAATTCCAAAGGCGGCAATTCTGTAATGCCGTAGAAGGCTTTGAAATCCATGGTCACAGTGTCCCGCGCGGCGTGGAACCACTTTCCGCAACCACGATCGCAGCGCCAACGTTCGAAATGCAAGCCCTTGGGGTTGTGGCGGATGAACAGGTAATCCCGCTGTTGCTCATCGGTGATCCCTTCCGGGTTAGCTGTTGCCGGACGCGCAACGTGGGCCTGGCCGCCCGAATGAAAATCATTCTCGTCGCCGGAAATTCCGCAAACAGGGCAGGTCACTACGAGCATTCTGTGTTCCCCTTAATGCGCCACAGCTGCTGCGACACTTTCGTCGATCAGGCGGCCTTCGTTGAAACGGTTGAGCGAGAAGGGCTCGGCAATCGGGTGCGGGCGGTCATTGGCAATTGTATCCGCAAACACCCATCCGGACCCCGGAATGGCCTTGAAGCCACCGGTGCCCCAGCCGCAATTGACAAACAATCCATCGACTGGTGTTTTTGACAGGATCGGTGAACGATCGCCTGTCATATCCACGATGCCGCCCCATTGCCGCAGCATGCGCAGGCGCGAAATGATCGGGAACGTTTCAACCAAAGCTGTGATGGTGTGTTCGAGCGCTGGGAAAGAACCGCGTTGCGAATAATTGTTGTAAGGGTCAGTGCCGCCGCCGATGACGAGTTCGCCCTTGTCAGACTGACTCATATACCCATGCACCGTGTTGGCCATGACAACACAATCGATGACCGGTTTGATCGGTTCAGACACGAGCGCCTGCAAACACAAGCTTTCAATCGGCATGCGCACACCCGCCATATCCATGATGGTGGAGACGTGGCCTGCAGTCACAACGCCAACCTTCTTGGTTTTGATGACGCCGCGCGTGGTCTCTAGCCCAACCACCTTGCCGCCATCGCGCATGATGCCTTTGACTTCGCAATTCTGGATGATGTCGACGCCCATGGCATCTGCACCACGAGCATAACCCCAGGCCACAGCATCATGACGGCCTGTGCCGCCACGCGGTTGATAGTACGCGCCCAGAATCGGATAACGGCAGTTTGGATCGTCGTTGATGATAGGCACCAACTCTTTCACTTCCGCAGGGGTGATCATGCGGCAATCCAGTCCCGCCAAGCGGTTGGCATGGGCCGTGCGCTTGAAGGCGCGGAATTCGTGTTCGGTCTGGCACAGCATCATGACGCCGCGCGGGCTGAACATCATGTTGTAGTTCAACTCACGCGACAGGCCTTCGTAGAGATTGCGCGCCAGATCATAAATCGCAATTGAGGCATCCTGGAGATAGTTCGAGCGGATGATGGTGGTGTTGCGCCCGGTATTGCCGCCGCC
>JANOPL010000075.1:0-9056 GCA_031421835.1 Hyphomicrobiales bacterium
AATCCAACCTGCTGGAAGCGCTGCGCTGGGTGATGGGTGAAAACTCGTACAAGAACATGCGCGGCGCTGGCATGGAAGACGTCATCTTTGGTGGCACCACCGACCGCCCGTCGCGCAATATGGCGGAAGTCATGGTGCTGATGGACAATGACGACCGCACGGCGCCGGCGCAGTTCAACGACAATGAGCATCTCGAAATCAGCCGGGCCATTGTGCGCGATGCGGGTTCGACGTACCGCGTGAACGGCAAGGAAGTGCGGGCCAAAGACGTGCAACTGTTGTTTGCTGATGCGTCAACCGGTTCACGCTCACCCTCACTGGTGCGGCAGGGGCAGATTGCCGAGATCATCAATGCCAAGCCGCAAGCCCGGCGATTGATCCTGGAAGAGGCGGCGGGCATTACCGGGCTTCACACCAGGCGGCATGATGCTGAATTGAAGTTGCGGGCGGCGGAGCAAAACCTTGCCTGCCTCGATGACGTGATGGCGCAACTTGACGCGCAACTCAACAGTTTGAAGCGGCAGGCGCGCCAGGCTCAGAAATACAAAATCGTCTCCGTTGAAATTCGCAAACTGGAAGCGGCTGGCTTGTTCGTAGCGTGGCGTGATGCGACTGCTGACGCGACCCGTGATAAAACAGCTTTGGACGAAGCCACGCGTCTGTTGGCCGAATACACCCGTTCCGCATCGGAAAAACTACGCAGTCGCGATGAATTGGGCGACGGTTTGCCAGTGTTGCGCGAACAGGAAACCGTGCGGGCCGCGGTATTGCAACGTTTGACGCTGGAGCGCGCTTCGCTTGACGAAGAAGAAAAGCGCATCGAAGGCCGCATTGCTGAATTGAAGCAAAGACGACAACAAGCCAACGCCGATGTGGCGCGGGAAGAGAGTTCATTGGCTGACACCGATGGCATGATTTCGCGGTTGGGCACAGAAAAAGAAGCGCTGCTGTCGTCATCCAATGAGGGGCAGGATGTGCGGGCGCAAGCGGCTGCGGCTGTTCAAGAAGCAGCTGAAGCCTTGGCGCGGGCGCAGGAAGCGGCGGATGAAGCTGGAAACCGCCTGTCGCAACTGTCGGCCCAACGGGGGGCGATGGAAAAGGCCATCAACGAACACAAGTCACGCTTCAATCGGCTGGATCAGGAATTGCAGTCGCTCTCAGGCCGTCGCGCGCAATTGCTGTCGCTGATGGGTGATGCGGGTGACGGGGTAACGCTGGCCGCAGCGGTAGAAGCGACCGTAAAATTTGCAGAAACGTCGGAACAGGATGCGTCACATACGGAAGTCACGTTGCGCGTGGCACGACAGGTTGAAACCGACAAGCGCCAAGCTTTTGACGAGGCGCGGCGTGCGGCGGAGCGGCTTCAAACAGAAGTTCGTACACTGACGAATTTCTTGCGCAATGATGGCGGTGACCTGTGGCCTGCCGTGGTTGACGCGTTGATGGTAGAGCCTGGTTACGAAACCGCTCTTGCGGCGGCTTTGGGTGATGACATTGAAGCGTCGGCTGATGAAGGTGCGCCCGTGCATTGGCGCGGTCTTCCAGCGCTTTCCGCAACGGCGGTTTTGCCGGGCGATGCGACGCCGTTGTCGAAACATGTTGATGCGCCCCCTGCTCTTTCACGGGCCTTGGCGCATGTGGGCGTCGTGTCGAAGGCCGTGGGTGCAGCCTTGCAGCCACAGTTGTTGCCTGGTCAACGTTTGGTGTCGCGCGAAGGCGATGTGTGGCGGTGGGATGGTTTTGTGTCTGCTGCCGATGCGCCCTCTACAGCTGCGAAGCGCTTGGCTGAGCGCAACCGTTTGACGCAGTTGGAATCGGGCCTTGAAGCCGCCAATGCAAAGGCCGAATTGGCCAAGCAAGAATTTGAACAGGCGCGTGGTGCTGTTGAAACAGGTGTGAAAGCCGAACGCGAAAAGCGCGAGGCGTGGCGCACGGCGGGGGCCGCGCTCGACGTGGCGCGGCGTGCCTTGCAAACTTTTGAGCGGAGGCAGTCAGAGCAAACGGCCCAAACCTCAACTCTGGATGAAGCCACACGACGTACCGATGCACAGTTGCAGGAAGTCAATCAATTGTGTGCCTCGGCTGAGTTGGAGTTTGCGGCCATGCCTGCGCTGGATGGACTGTCGCATGAGGTTGAGACTTTGCGTAATCAACTCAATCGTGAGCGAGCGACTTATGGTGAGTGCCGCGCGCGGCACGACAGTTTGGAACGCGAAGCGAGGATGCGTAGTGATCGTTTGGCTGCAATAGAGACTGAAACGCAGCAATGGATGAACCGAGCCGCCAAGGCGCGTGAACAAATGGATGCGCTATCAGCGCGGGCGGCTGAAGCAGAAACATCGTTGGTTGAATTGAGTGCGATGCCCCAACATTTGGCTGACAAGCGTTTGAAGCTGATGAACATGCTGTCGGAAGCAGAGCGTGACCGCAAGCTCGCTGCAGATGCGTTACAAGAGGCCGAGAACAATGTGCGCGCGGCTGATGCGGCTTTGCGTGAGGCACAGGAACTTGCAGGGAATGCTCGCGAAGATCACGCGCGTTTGGGGGCGCGGCTTGAAGCGTCGCAGCAGCGGCAGGAACATTGCCAGGTGCGTATCACCGAAACACTGAATTGCGCGCCTGAAGAAATTTTGGCGCAGGCTGGTGTGGAGGCTGAGAAGCTTCCCGGTGGTGACGAAATTGAGAAGAAGCTCTTCGGACTTCGCGAAGATCGCGAGCGATTGGGTGCAGTCAACCTGCGGGCAGATGAAGAAGCCGAAGCCATTGCCACGCAACTTGCGACCATGACATCAGAAAAAGATGAGCTGGCGCAAGCGATCAACAAATTGCGGGGAGCAATCGGGTCGTTGAACAAAGAAGGGCGTCAACGATTGCTGGATGCGTTCGGCACGGTGAATGCCAAATTCACGGAGCTGTTCAAGACGCTGTTTGGCGGCGGTGAAGCTGAGTTGCAATTGATTGAATCCGATGATCCGTTGGAAGCTGGGCTTGAAATTCTGGCAAAACCGCCGGGCAAAAAGCCAACAACTTTGTCGCTGCTTTCGGGTGGTGAACAAACGCTGACCGCGATGGCGCTGATCTTTGCGGTGTTCTTGACCAACCCATCGCCCATCTGCGTGCTCGACGAAGTTGATGCGCCGCTGGATGATCACAACGTCGAGCGCTTTTGCAATTTGTTGAACGCGATGTTGGAACGCACGGAAACACGCTTCCTGATCATCACCCACCACCCGTTGACAATGGCCCGCATGAACCGCCTGTTCGGTGTGACCATGATGGAACGCGGTGTCTCGCAATTGGTGAGTGTGAATCTCGAAGAGGCGACCGAGTTGGTTCAAGAGGCGGGGTGAGTTTGATTTCTGTTCTCCTTTTCTCTCCATAATACCCGTCACCCCGTCGAAGGACGGGGTTAGGCTAGATCTCATAACGTGTTTTAGCCCCTGCCCCGGCCTGCGCCGGGGTGACGAATAATGAGTGGGGTTGACCAGTACTCCTCGCAATGCAACTTTAAGGCATGAAGGAAGAAAAAGCGCCCGCAGTTTACATCATGGCGAACCGTTATCGTGGTACGATGTATGTTGGGGTCACCAGTGCGCTGTATTACCGGGTTTGCGATCATAAGAATGAGACGTTTGACGGTTACACTAAAAATCGTGGCCTGAAGACCTTGGTTTGGTATGAACACCACTTGACGATGGACATCGCTATTCACCGAGAAAAGTTATTGAAGAAATGGCATCGTGATTGGAAGTTCAGACTTATTGAGGGAATGAACCCTGATTGGTTGGACTTGCATGATGACATTGATAGCTTGGCGACTTTGGTGGAAGAACAATCCCCCGCCATGGCCTTCGCTGGGGTGACGGCGATAGTGGAAAAGGAAGTTTCATGAACATCGTTTTCGACCTTGGTAAAGTGTTGATCGAGTGGGATCCGCGGCATCTCTATCGCACGGTGTTTGCTGATGCGGACAAAATGGAATGGTTCTTGGCCAATGTGTGCACACCTGATTGGAACCTGGCGCAGGATCGGCAGCCGACACTCGATGCGGGGATTGACGAACTTGTTTCGCGGCATCCTGATCATGCAAACGAAATTCGCATGTACCGTGACCGCTGGATGGAGATGGTGCCGGGCGCGATTGGGGGGAGTGTCGAAATCCTCACGCAACTCCATCAAAAAGGTGTGCCGGTTTATGCCATCACCAATTGGAATGGCGCCACCTTTCGCGCAACGCGGAGCCGCTTTGATTTTTTGAGCTTGTTCCGTGACATTGTTGTCTCGGGGGACGAAGGATTGTTGAAACCTGAGCCCGCAATTTTTGAATTGTTGGCCGAGCGAAACTCCATTGATCTTGCGCAGTCCTTGTTTATCGATGACAGCCTAAAGAACGTTATGGGAGCGGAAGCTGTTGGCATGAAAGGCCATCATTTCACGTCGCCGGAATCATTGAAGGAAGCCCTCGCTGCGCATGGTGTGTTGTAAAGTGCTGGACGCTTTGCTGCAGCGATTATTTCGCGTTTGAAATCAGCGGGTTAAAAGCCAAATCCATTTCTTGACACATTTTCGCTCCGTGGCTAATGAGAGCGCGCTTTGGCGAACACGTTTTTCCGGGCTGCTTTTGTTTGCGAAAGGGGCATTCATCATGACTGAACCGCGCGAACCAAAGCCGTCCAAGACGAACGCGAAACCAGAGTTCGGAGATTTGCCAGATCGCTTGAAAAACCTTGGAGACCGCATTGCGGCTGAAAAGGTTGAACGAGCGGAAGCGTCAAAACCTGCTGCGACCTTTCAAGGCGTTTCGAATTATTCGAAAGGCTATCGGTTGGCGAGTGAGTTTGTGGCGGGAACACTGGTGGGCGGCTTGATTGGTTATGGCCTCGATTATGTGGCCGGGACTTTGCCGCTGTTTCTGATCGTCTTTCTGCTCCTCGGGTTTGGAGCGGGCATTCTGAACATGTCGCGTGCGGCCAACAGAACGTCCCCAACGCCGGACGAGCTTGCAAAAATGCCGAAGCCTTCGGCTGATGAAGAAGAGGACTGATAGTGTCTAACAATCCGATAGAGCAGTTCAAGATTCAAGATCTCACCGGTTCGATGAACCTTGGTGGATATGACATCAGCTTCACCAATTCCGCGCTGTTCATGGGAGCAACCGTGGCCACCATTACCGGCTTGCTGTTGTTGGCGTCGTCGAAGCGCGAGATGGTGCCGGGTCGCCTGCAATCGGTTGGCGAAATGTGGTACTCGATCATCGAGAACATGGTGGCCAATGTTCTGGGCAAAGATGGCAAGCCGTTTTTCCCGTTGGTATTCTCACTGTTTTCATTCGTGTTGATTGCCAACATGCTTGGCATGTTCCCTTACTTCTTCACCGTGACGAGCCACGTTGTCGTGACCGTTGCCATGGCACTGTTTGTCGTGGGGCTGGTTGTCGTCGTTGGCATTTACAAGCACGGGCTTGGCTGGTTTAAGCTGTTCGTGCCATCGGGTGTGCCGATTGCCATTTTGCCTTTTATTTCATTGATCGAAATCATCTCTTTCCTGTCTCGCCCGATTTCACTGGGACTTCGCTTGTTCGGCAACATGCTGGCGGGGCACATCGTGTTGAAAGTATTCGCGGGCTTTGTGGTTTCACTATCAGCTTTGGGTTTTGGCGGTATTCTGGGTGCCATTGCCCCCATGGCCATGGCCGTTGCCTTGACCGCTCTTGAATTTCTCGTGGCCTTTTTGCAGGCCTTCGTCTTTGCCATTTTGACGTGCGTGTATTTGAACGACGCGCTTCATACACACCACTAAATCCCAACCAGTCATATCAAGGAGAACGACTATGGATCCAGCAGCAGCAAAACTCATCGGCGCAGGTATCGCATGCATTGGCATGGGGGGTGCAGGCATCGGTGTAGGCCATATTTTTGGTGCTTACCTTTCTGGCGCACTGCGCAACCCAGCAGCCGCTGGTGCTCAATTCACCAACGCGCTGATCGGCGCTGCTTTGGCAGAAGGCTTGGGCATTTTCTCGCTCGTTGTGGCACTGCTGCTCCTGTTCGTTGCTTAATACAAACGACTGAACAGAATATCCTTGACGGGTGAACTGGCCTTGCTGGTTCACCCAGCCCAAGATTTTAAGGTGAGCGCGAATGGCAACAACAACTGAGACACATACAGAGGCCGATGGCAGTGCTGTGAAAGCGGTGTTCCCACCACTCGACACCAAAACATTTCCGTCGCAGATTTTCTGGTTGGTGATTTTCTTTGGTGCACTCTACCTGTTGATGAGCCGTCTGGTGTTGCCGCGCATCGCTTCAATCCTGGAAACGCGCCGCAATCGCATTGAAGGTGATATTGCGCGGGCTTCGGCTTTGAAAGACGAAACGGAAGCGGCCCTCAATTCTTACAACAAGGCTTTGGCCGATGCGCGGGGCAATGCCTCGGATATCGCCAAGTCCACGCGCGATACGGTCAATGCCGATATTGCTGATAAACAACACAAGCTGGATGCGGAGCTATCGGTGAAAGCCGTTGCAGCTGAAGCGACAATTGCCAAATCCAAGGCCAAAGCCATGGAGTCGGTTTCCGAAATTGCATCCGATACAGCAACTGAAATCATTGCGGCACTGACAGGCGGAAAAGTGACCAAGGCCGCATTGGCCAAAGCGTTGAAGGGTTAAGACAATGACATTTCTGGCTGCAGGTCTTGCTCTCGACGCCACATTCTTCGCACTCGTCGCACTCGTCATGTTCCTCGGCATTGTGCTGTGGGCGGGGGCACATAAAAAGGCTGGTGCTGCATTGGATGCACGTGCCGCACAAATAGACAAAGACATCAGTGACGCGAGAAAACTGCGTGAAGAGGCCGAGGCGCTTCTGGCGGAGTACAAGCAGAAGAAGCTGGATGCTGAAAAGGAGGCCGCCGGTATTATTGCGCAAGCGAAATCTGACGCTGCTGCCTATGCCGAAGAGGCCAAGAAGAAACTGGCGGACTCTCTGACACGTCGCACGAAGCAAGCCGAAAACAAGATCGCGCAAGCTGAAGCTGCGGCCATTAAGGACGTGCGCTCGGTTGCGACGGATCGCGCGATTGCCGCTGCAACGCGGTTGATTGCCGAGAGCTCAAAGGGCAAGGGCGGCGAGAAGTTGATTGCTGAGTCGATCGCTGCGGTGAAATCGCGCTTGAATTGAGGTCGTTGACGTCATGCGCCGTTGAAGCGCTCACCTGTCCATGGATTGAAAGTGGGAACGCCGCAAGCGATAAAGGGATCGACATCGCGGGTGGCGACTGACAATTGATTTTCCAATGCAATAGCAGCAATAAGCAAGTCCGCTCCGGGCGAAGGTTTGCCACTTATGTTTGATTGTCTTGTAATGCGTTGCCACCTAACAAGAACACTTTCATGCACTCCAAATATACGATCAGCAAATAACGGCCTGACAACCAATCGAATCCAGATTTCTATTTCTTCGCGTCTAACATTACTTACGAGTTGCTGAGCACCGTAAGTGAGCTCGGCAAGGCTCACAACAGATGTGAAAAGTTGCTTGCTCGGAATGCTTGCAATCCAATCGACAACGTCAAGTGACTGTCTCTTTCGACGTGTTTCTGAGATAACATTGGTATCGAGCAACCAGTTCATTGTCGATCAGTCGTCGTCAAATGAAAATTCTCTCGATGGAGAATTCAGAGGCCTTGGTTCCAGTTCCAAATCAAAGAACGGACCTTCTCCTCTCAAAGCTTCCCAAAGATCTTTTCCACTCACTATTTTCTTTTCGGCAGCTTTTGGGTGTACGGCTTCTACCATGACAGTCGCTTTGCCATGAATTGTCACAAGTTGAGGCCCTTCAGTTTGGGCCAAACGAATGACTTCGCTCAACCTTGCTTTAGCGTCTTGCATTGACCATGTCCGGACATGTTTATTCATAAACAAACCCCTAATTCTGACTAGTCAGACTAGTTGAATTTTTAGATGCTGTCAACGCGGCTTCCGCTGCCCCAGCAGGTTTTCCGTCGCAAACGCCTCGGCCAGTTGCGTTTCCGTCATCAATTTCTCAGCCAGCACCACTTCGCGCACGGTGCGGCGGGATTTCAGGGCTTCTTTGGCAACGCGACTGGCTTCGGCATAGCCCACATAAGGATTGATGGCTGTGACGGCCACGAGGGAGTGGTCGAGCAGTTCCTGGCAACGTTCACGATCTGCCTCAATGCCAACAATGCACTTTTCGCGCAGCACTTTCATGCCGCGCGTCAACATCCGCATGGATTGCAGGATGTTGAAAACAATGACGGGCTCCATGGCGTTGAGTTGCAGTTGGCCTGCTTCAGCGGCCATGGTGACTGTGAGATCATTGCCGATGACCTGATAGGCGATTTGGTTGATCACCTCTGGCATGACGGGGTTGACCTTGCCCGGCATGATGGACGAGCCTGCTTGCACGGCGGGCAGTTTGATTTCGCCAAATCCCGCGCGTGGACCAGAGTTGAGCAGGCGCAGGTCGTTACAGATTTTTGAGAGCTTGACGGCGATGCGTTTCAACACGCCTGAAAAGGTGATGAAAGCGCCCATGTCGGATGTGGCTTCAATGAGATCGCCTGCGGCCATCATGCGCTCGCCTGAAACGTCCGACAGATATTTGATTGCGGCTTCGGTGTATCCATCTGGCGTGTTGATGCCAGTGCCGATGGCAGTGCCGCCCAGATTGATTTCGCGCAGCAGATTTGCCACCTCACGCAAGCGGTCAATGTCTTCACCAATGGTTGTGGCAAAAGCGCGGAACTCGTGGCCAAGCCGCATGGGCACGGCATCCATCAACTGGGTGCGGCCCACCTTGATGATGTGATCGAACGCCACGGCCTTCTCAAGGAACGCCGCCTTCAGCGCAATCTGGCTGTCCAGCAACGAGGGGCAATCCCGCAAAATGGTAAGGCGCACCGCCGTGGGATAAACGTCATTGGTGGATTGCGAGAGATTGACATGGTCATTGGGGTTGATGCTGGCATAGTCGCCGCGCGGTTTTCCGATGTGCCGCAGCGCCATGTTGGCGATGACTTCATTGGCATT
>JANOPL010000076.1:0-5619 GCA_031421835.1 Hyphomicrobiales bacterium
GCGATATCGGCAGTGGCGTCGGTCAACACATCAGGGGTGTTCGTTACGATGAGACCACGGGCCTTGGCGGCGGGAATGTCGATATGTTCATGGCCAACGGAAACCGTTGCCAGGATTTTGACGGAGGCTGGCAACCGATTGATCAAAGCCGCTGGAAACTTGTCCATGGAGGTCAAAGCAATGCCGTCCATGCCCTCGGCTTCAGCCACAATCTGGTCCGCCGATTTGGCAGTGTCGCTTTCGTTGAGGTGGCAGGTGAAGCTTTCGGCAAATGCCGCTTCTGCTTTTGGCGGTAATTTTCGCGTTATCAGAATTTTAGCCGTTGTTTCGCCATTCTTCATGCTAGACTTGTCCCATTGATGTGAAAGGCCTTTTGAACATGAATCGTGTGTTGTTGACCAGATGCTTTTGCGCTTCGGCGCTATCTGTTGTTGCAGTACCTCAAACCACCCTTGCTGCAAATTTGGCTCCGCACCGGGCATTCTATGTTCTGGAAGCTGACAGGTTGGACGACAAGGGTGGCATCACATCGATTGCCGGCAAATTGGCCTATGAAATCACCGGAAACGAATGTGACGGCTATGCCGTGAATTACCGTATCGCCAATCGCTATGTGCAAGGCGAGGGCTCGCCGCAGACACAAGACATCCGGATGACCTCGTTTGAGTCCGGCGATGGCAGTGCGTTGGACATGAAGCAGAAGAGCTACAACAATGGCACACTTGATTCAGAGTCGCGGGTGAAAGCATCAAGGGCCAAAGCGGGTGGTGTCGGCGGGGGTGAATTCGAGGGTAAGGAAAATAAAACCTTTGAAATTCCAGCTGAAGCCGTTTTCCCTCAGACATTTCAAAAGCAGTTGATGGATGATGCGGAGAAGGGCCAGACCCGTTCTGCCGCAACAGTGTTTGAGGGGTCCGACGATCTCAAGTCCACCCGCGCTGTTGGTTTTATCGGCTCCAAGAAACCTGTCAGTAATATTTCAGCAGGGGCCGACGCGGCAACGCTTGAGGGGCTAAACAAGCTTCCCTATTGGCCCGTGACGGTGAGTTATTACAGCCTGGATGCAAAGGGCGATGAGCCCCCGACCTATTCTGCCAGCTTTAACATGTTGGAAAATGGTGTGACGACCGATCTGGTGTTGGACTACGGCAGTTACTCGCTCAAAGGCAAACTTGAAAAAATCGAAATGTTGAAGGCTGAAAGCTGCAAGTAAAATCTTTACATTTCAGCGCGGCACCCCATGTATCGCTACGCCGGGGGAGCGGCTCGACCCATGATGACAGCACCTGACAAAACTGATGTCACCAACATGCCGGTTTCAAACACGGCTGAGGTTGACGCGTTTTTGAATTCCGTTAAAAAAATGCCCGCAGTGTCAGGTGAGGGGCGTTTGATATTTGCCATGGACGCGACCATGAGCCGCCAACCCACATGGGATTCGGCGCTTTCGATCCAGGGGCAAATGTTCATGGCGGCCAAGGGCCTGACCGTGCAACTGGTCTACTTCCGTGGTTTCAATGAGTGCAAAGCGTCAGGGTGGGTAGCGGAACCGAAGGCGCTGGCCAACCTGATGACGAAAGTTGATTGCCGTGGCGGCAATACCCAAATCGGGCGTGTGCTGTCCCATGTCAAAAACGCCGCATCGAAAGCCAAAGTCAACGCGGTGATTTTCGTCGGCGATGCCTGCGAAGAAAACATAGACGGCCTGTGCCAATCAGCCGGGGAAATTGGTTTGCTGGGCGTGCCGCTGTTCATGTTCCATGAGGGTACAGACCCGACCGCAGAGAAAGCGTTCAAAGAAATCGCCAAGCTCACACGCGGGGCTTACTTCCGGCTCGATGATGCATCTCCGAAAGTTTTGGCGGAATTGCTGGCTGCTGTTGCCGCCTATGCCACGGGCGGCAAAAAAGCCTTGGAAGCCAAAGGCGGGCACACCGCCCGTGCATTGCTTCAGCAATTGAAGTAAAAGCTGATCATGCCTCAATTTCTTATCGCCCTTGCCATTGTGTTCGGCGGCATCTGGTTCATTCGCAAAATGGCACGCACGCCGCAAACCGCCATGCCCGGATTCATGCAAAAAGCAGCGGGTGTCGGCATCATGGGGCTTGCCGGTTTGCTGGCCTTGCGTGGCGCCATGCAAATTGCCGTGCCCATGTTTTTGTTTGGGCTGGGATTGGCGGGTAAGGGCCAGGCTTTCCCGAATGGTTTCAATTGGGGCAAGTCAAAAACGCCCGGTCAAAAAAGCCGTGTTGCAACGTCGCTGTTGGCGATGGAACTTGACCATGATTCAGGTGGCATGAACGGGGAGGTGCTGGCGGGTGTTTTGAAAGGTCGCCAGTTGTCGTCGCTGTCGCAACAGGAAATGATCAGTTTTCATGGCCTGTGTAAAACCGCAGGTGATCAAAGCATGCCCTTGTATGAAGCCTGGCTTGACCGGGCCCAGCCGGAATGGCGGGCGGCCTGGGGGGGTGAAAAATCAGCAACTGCTCCAGCAGGTGGTACGATGAGCCGCGAAGAAGCCGCCGCTGTGTTGGGTCTCACCGTTGGAGCGAGTGCCGCAGAGATCAAAGCCGCCCACAAGCGCCTGATGAAAGATTTCCATCCGGACAAGGGTGGTTCTGATTATCTCGCGGCAAAAATCAATGCCGCGAAGGACGTGTTGCTGGGGTGAGTTTCGACTTGAAGTACTTTTCCAAATCAACACTCAACTGTCATCACCGCACTTGTTGCGGTGATCCATCGCTGTGCGTAAGTGGAGCGTAAATCTTGCGCTTTGCGCAAGCTATTATGATTTTTACTGACTCGACCATGGATTGCCGGAACAAGTCCGGCAATGACAATTTTACTGGAGTCTCGTTTGGTGTATTTTTTTAACCCTGAGGGTTCAGCACCGTGCAGGCTTTGCCCATTTTCGAGGCTTTGTTGCAAGAGAGTTTGGCGGTTTTTTCCGAGACGCCTGAAATCATGACGCGGTAAGTCGTCTTGCCGTTTTTCTTGACGGCGATGGTATAGGCATCGGTTCCTTGCATGCCCTTGCCGACGGCAGCACGCATGTTGCTCAATGTGGTTTGCGCCTCTTTCTTGTTTCTGAAAGCGTCGATTTGAACCGTGAAAGAGTCAGGCAACAAAACGGTCGCATCAGTTGACTTGTTTGCGGCAGGCTTTACCGCGAAGGGCAGTTTTTTGGCGGGTGTTGCGGTTTCGACTTCTGCTTCAGGCTCTTCCAACTTGGCTTCCAGCACTTGCGGGCCTTCGTCTTCGCCTTCTTCTTCTTTACTATCAACAGCGGCTTCAGCAGCCACGGCGGCAAGCAGGTCTTTGTCTTGCTCTGGCAGCGGCTGCTGTACTTCAGCCAATACCGGCTCTTTGGTTTTCACGAGTGGATTGATGATGCCTTTGGAAGAACCCGCAACTGCTGCAACAGTATTGCCAGATTTTGCTTTTCCCATGGCGCGGGCAATAATGGTCATCATGTGGGCATTGCGAGAGCCGGATGAACGTGCGCCCAACACCACACCGACCACGCGCTTGCCATCGCGTTTGGTGGAGGTCACAAGGTTGAAACCTGAAGCGTTGGTGTAGCCGGTCTTGATGCCATCAGTGCCGGGAAAGCGACCAACCAAGCGGTTGTGGCCGCGAATGATGCGGCCTTTGTAAACAAAGGACGTGCTGCGGAAGTAGGGGTAGTATTGCGGATAATCACGCATCAGGCGCAGACCCAAAGTGGCCATGTCGCGTGCCGTGGTGACTTGGGCTGGGTTGGGCAAACCTGAGGCGTTCTTGAAGGTGGTGCGGCTCATGCCAATCGAATGGGCAACACGGGTCATGCGCTGGGCAAATGCAGCTTCGCTGCCGCCCCCCAGATTTTCGCCGATCGTCGCAGCGGCATCGTTGGCGGATTTTACAACAAGGGCTTTGATTGCTTGTTCAACCGTGATTGTTGTGCCGGGCTTTAAGTAGAGTTTTGAAGGCGACATGCCTGCAGAACGCCTTGACACTTTCAGCGGTGTGGACAATTTGATGCGACCTGCCTTCAAATCTTGAAAGACGATATAAAGCGTCATCATTTTTGTGAGGGAGGCGGGGTAGCGGCGTCCGTCAATATCATCGCCCGAAATCACAACGCCAGTGCGGGCATCAACCACCACGGTGGAAAATTTTGCAGCAAGTGCAGGGGCAATAGCCGAGAGCAACAGGGCCAACGAGGTGAGGGTTACAGCGGCCCATTTCGCAACACGCGACATATTCAAAGTCATATATTTCATTTTCCCACACTTGCCCCACGCAAAGACCTGATCACCATGCACCCCCCAATTGGCACAATTTAGTCACGTGAGACGTATTTTCAAACTTAATGGAAACGCCGTTACCAACCCGTAAATGATCCGATTCCGAGTTGCTGCTGGTTTACGGGAATGTTGGTTATGTTGCAATGCAAAATATTACTTGACGGATATGTTGCAGTGCACCTATATAGGGTTATCAACGCTTCTGGAGAGAAAACCATGAATAATTTTGAAGACGCACAAAAATTCGGCAAACAGGGTTTTGAAGCATTTGTAGCTTCGGCCACAGCAATGACCAAGGGTTATCAAGCGATTGCCCAGGAAATGGTTGATTTCGCCACCAAAACAGCTGAGCACAACAAGGCAACTTTTGACAAGGCCACATCGGCCCGTTCGTTTGAACGCATCGCTGAAGTGCAGCAGGGTTATGCCAAGGAAGCCTATGACGCGATTTTGGCGCAAACAACAAAGCTCGGCGACATGTACAAGGCAACCGCAACGGACGCCTTCAAGCCATATGAATCATCTTTCGCCGCGTTCGGCGTGAAGGCTGACGCCAAGTAATTTTTGAAATTCCTCCCCTCACTTGAATGCCCGTTGGCTGGTCCGGCGGGCATTTTTATTGCAGGGTGATTTCGACGGGGACGTGGTCTGATGGTTTTTCGTGGTCACGGGCCGCTTTGTGAATGCGGCTGGCATGTAGCCGATCGGCGGCTTGTGGTGAGAGCAGCAGATGATCAATGCGGATGCCGTTGTTTTTGGGCCATGCCCCGGCTTGATAGTCCCAGAACGTATATTCGCCTTGGCCCAGGGGATTGAGGGCGCGGAAACTTTCCGTCAAGCCCAAGTGTTTCAAACTTTCAAATGCCGCGCGAGATGACGGTAAATACAACGCATCCTGCAGCCAGTTTTGTGGATGTTTAACATCAACAGCAGCGGGTATAATGTTGTAATCACCCGCCAAAACGAACGCTTCCTGTTTTTCAAGTTCGACTTGCGCGAAGTTGTGCAAACGCTTCATCCACCCCAGCTTGTAGTCGTACTTGGCCCCCGGCGTGGGATTTCCGTTGGGCAAATAAAGCCCGCCGATACGGACTGTCAGATCTGCATCCGTCACTGTGGCCATGATAAACCGGGATTGTTCATCAGATTCGTCGCCCGGCAATCCGCGCTGCACATCTTCCAGCGGGAAACGCGACAGCAGGGCGACACCGTTATAGGTCTTCTGGCCATGCACAGCGCAATTGTAGCCGAGGTCTTCAAACGCTTGGGCGGGAAATGCAGGGTCTTCGCATTTGATTTCCTGCAGGCAAACGACGTCGGGCTTTTCAGC
>JANOPL010000077.1:0-17927 GCA_031421835.1 Hyphomicrobiales bacterium
GTCAGCTCCTTCAACTGCGGCTTCAGGTGAAGTCATTTCCGTTACAGCAGCACCCGTTTCGCGGGCCCACTCCATCACGGGTTTTTCCATCACAAATTCATCGGGGCAACCAAGCCGCAGCTTGCCGCCCAGTTGCCCCACGGCATGCACCCAAGATGCCGCAACATTATTGCCATCTCCCACCCAGGCGATGGTGTGCTTTGCCACATCACCCTTGCGCTCTTCCAATGTTTGCACATCCGCCATCACCTGGCAGGGGTGGGTGCGATCCGTCAGACCATTGATCACGGGAACGGTTGCCGCATGGGCCAGCGTCAATAAATTTTCATGCAACGAAGCGCGCAACATGATGCCGTCAACGTAGCGCGACAACACGCGGGCCGTATCAGCAATGCTTTCTCCGCGACCCAGCTGCATGTCGCCGGCATTCAACACAATGACTTCACCACCCAATTGCTTCATCGCCATTTCAAATGACACGCGGGTGCGGGTGGAGGGGCGTTCAAAAATCAACGCGAGAGATTTGCCCTGCAATGGCAAACCTTCTTCCTTGCTACCTTTGGACAAGCCCTTGCGTTTGGCTTTCATGGCGTGGGCAGAATTTAATATCGACCGAAGCTCAGAAGATGCGACTTGATGCAGATCGAGAAAATGTTTTGGCATGATGATCAGGCCGCTTTCGGTTTCAGAGCCTTGCAGGCTTTTTCAAGCTTGCTCATGGCCTCAGACACATCAGCGTCGTTGATCATCAAAGGCGGCAACAAACGGACAACGTTGTCGCCTGCACCAATCACCAGCATTTTTTCGGCGCGCACAGCCTCCACAAAAGCCGTGTTCGCAACCTTGCACTTGATGCCCATCATCAGGCCCGAACCCCGGATGTCTTCGATCACTTCAGGATACAGGTCTTTCAACGCCGCCAATTTTTGTTTGAGCAGCAGCGCCTGCTTTTGCACATTGTCCAGAAACCCATCAGCCGTCACCACATCCATCACGGCGGAACCCACAGCTGTTGCCAATGGATTTCCGCCATAGGTCGAACCATGGGTGCCCGCGATCATGCCTTTCGCGGCAGCCTCTGTGGCCAAACACGCGCCCAATGGAAAGCCACCACCAATGCCTTTGGCCACAGCCATGATATCAGGCTCAATGCCGGCCCATTCGTGGGCAAACAGTTTTCCGGTGCGGCCCACACCACACTGCACTTCGTCGAGCAGCAATAGCAGCCCATGCTTGTCGCAAAGCTCGCGCAAGCCTTTCAAACATTGCGTCGGCACCGGGCGAATGCCGCCTTCGCCTTGCACAGGCTCAATCAGGATTGCTCCCACATCAGACGTGATCGCGTCTTCCAAAGCTTTGTGATCAGCGAAAGGAACTTGCTTGAAACCGCCCATGCGCGGCTCAAAACCTTCCAGATATTTTTCCTGTCCACCCGCAGCAATTGTCGCCAAGGTGCGGCCATGAAATGCACCTTCAAAGGTGATAATGGTTTGGCGTTCAGGCTGTCCGTTGGCAAAGTGGAATTTGCGCGCCATCTTGATGGTACACTCCAAAGCCTCAGCGCCGGAGTTGCAAAAGAATACCGTGTCGGCAAACGTGCGCTCGATCAATTGTGCTGCAAGCTTCTCTTGGCCCGGCATGCGATAAAGATTGGATGTGTGCCAAATCTTGTTCGCCTGTTCTATCAGTGTGTTGACCAGGTGCGGATGGGCGTGGCCACAAGACGTCACAGCAACACCTGCGCCAAAATCCAGATAGGCCTCACCCTCTTCCGTGTAGACGCGACAACCCTCACCGCGCACAAAAGCCTGGGGCGCACGGTTATAGGTTGGCAATACGGAAGCAATCATGGCTTTGGCCTTCTCTCCAAAAGTGAAAACGCCAGTCAAGTGAGACTGGCGCGCAACACCCAAGTTATAAAGTGAGGTTATCCACCGGTCAATGACGGGCTTATGCCCCCTGAGTCAAAACAGCGCATGGACGGGAGTCCGCTGAAACGCTTTAACTTTTCATTAACCATACGAAATATGCAGGAAGCTGGGGAAAACGTGCTCCTGTCTCGTGCAAATGGTTGCTGCTGGTGCGCTATTCCCTGTAGTGAATGAGCCACCAGCTACGAGATGTAGCGTTTCAAGTATGCGTATCAAGTTTTTGGCGCAGGGAAGAGGCATTCCCTGGGCACATGGAGGGATTCACCCGTGAATGATGTATCGGCAGTTGGCAACGAGAAAATGCCATGGACGGAAGATCGCGTAGAGACGCTGAAAAAACTGTGGGCGGATGGTTTGAGCGCCAGCCAAATTGCAGGCAAGCTCGGCATGGGGGTTACACGCAACGCCGTCATCGGCAAAGTGCATCGCCTGAATTTGGCCGGACGTGTAACAACGCCTCGCGCCCAATCGCCGCGTACCGCACGCAAGCCTTCTGAAGGTCAGGCTGCGGCACCCCGTGGGCCCTCGCGCCCGTCAATGCCGCCAACCGCTGGTAACACCGCTCTCAAGTCCTATGCCCAGCCCCAGCACAACCCGCGTCTTCAACCGCTGCCTGAGCCTAAGCCTTTGCGTTTGGTGGAAAGCTCGAAAGACGGACGTATCACGATTTTGCACCTCTCCGACAAGACCTGCAAATGGCCTATTGGCGATCCGCAGCATGATGACTTCTGTTTCTGCGGCCACGGCCCGCGCGATGGGTCACCCTATTGCGAATACCACGCCCGCATGGCCTACCAACCCGCACAGGATCGTAATCGCCGCAGGGCGTGAAGAAACCTAAGGCAAATAGCTGTTGTCATCACCGCACTTGTTGCGGTGATCCATAGTCTTACAAGAGTGGAGCGAAGAACACTGCGCTCGGCGCAGTGCGTGAACACTTTCACTGCATCGTCCATGGATTGCCGGAACAAGTCCGGCAATGACAAGTTAATGTTATTCGGCAGCAACAAGACGGCGTTCCGTCTCAAACCTCTTGAAATTCTCCTCAAACAACCCTGACAGTTTCTGAGCCGCTGCCTTGTAAGCATGCGCATCACCCCAGCTGTTTTTGGGATTGAGAAGTGCACTGTCCACACCTTCGAGTTCGACAGGAACAGCAAAACCAAAATGCTCGTCACGGCGCGTTTCAGCTTTCGCCAACGTTCCGGACAAGGCAGCCTTCACCACCTGGCGCGTCACACTGAGCGGGAAGCGCTTGCCCGCGCCATAAGCGCCACCTGTCCAGCCGGTGTTCACCAAATAGCACGGCACATTGTGTTTCCTGATCAGCTTTCGCAACATTTCTCCGTATACGGATGGATGCAGCGGCAGGAACGGTGCGCCAAAGCAGGCCGAGAACGTTGCCACAGGTTCCTTCACACCATTCTCAGTACCTGCCACCTTGGCAGTATAGCCCGATAAGAAGTGGAACATGGCCTGATCTTCTGTCAGTTTTGCAATCGGCGGCAACACGCCGAAGGCATCGGCTGTCAACATGATGATGGCCTTGGGGTGGCCGCCAAGCCCGGCTTTTGAGGCCTTCGGAATAGCATCGATGCTGTAGGCCAGACGGGTATTTTGTGTGTGGGCAGTATTGCTGAAATCAGGCTGGCGCGTGTCTTCGTCCAGCACCACATTTTCCAACACGGTTCCCCACCGTTGCGATGCCGCGAAAATTTCAGGCTCGCCCTCTGCAGACAAGTCGATGGCCTTGGCGTAACAGCCGCCTTCGATATTGAAGACACCGTTGGGCGACCAACCATGCTCATCATCTCCGATCAAGGCGCGGTCAGGGTCTGTTGACAGCGTGGTCTTGCCCGTGCCGGAGAGGCCGAAGAAAATTGCAGTGTCACCGCTTTTGCCGACATTGGCAGAACAATGCATGGGCAGAACCGCCTGACGGGGCAGCAGATAATTCATCATCGTGAAGACGGATTTTTTGATCTCGCCCGCATACTGCGTGCCGCCAATCAGCACCAGACCGGCTTTCAAATCCATGGCGATCACGGTATCAGAGCGCGTGCAGTGTCGTGTGGGATCAGCCTTGAAACTCGGCAGATTGATGATTGTCAGTTTCGGCGTGAACGGTTTATCGGCGGCAGGCTTGATCAGCAGGTTGCGGATGAACAGGGCGTGCCACGCATATTCGGTGATGACGCGGGTTTCGAGGGCGTAAGCTGCATCGGCACCCCCCAGCAAGTCTTGCACGAACAGCGACTTCAAACGCGCGTGCGCCAACATGTCTGTCTTCAACTGGTCGAAGTGGCGTTGCTCCAAGGCCTGGTTGTTGTCCCACCACACGGTTGCTGCACTGGCGCTGTTGTGGACGATGAATTTGTCCGCGGCAGCACGGCCAGTCTGACGCCCGGTCAGAACCGACAGAGCGCCGGTCGCCGTCACCTGAGCCTCGCCCCGTTCGATGGCGTGTTGGTACAAAACGGCCTCAACGGCATTCCAGGAAATGCAGTTGGCCCAGCGCAAACCCAGAATTGCGAGCTGCGCGCGGATGACAGGATCAAGCAAGTTGTTGACAGCGTTCATGAGCGTTCTCCACGACGGTATAGTTTTCACGTCTTGGTGAGAGTCATCGCCGAATAAATGAGTGATGTAAAGATGTATTTACATCATAGATTAATGTTATCGAACATCATTTAATGAAGTATTTACATCTCTCCGATCCGGTAAAAATCCGCCGCTGTTTTTCCAAATACCTGGTCACTGTCGCCAACGATGTCTTGTGCCGCGTCGTGCCAGGTGCCGTAGCTGCCATTCAGCTCCAACACCGGCCAATCCGATCCCCACATGACCCGGGTCTTGCCGAAACTTTCGAGCACGTGGCGGGCATAGGGTTTCAACGTTTCCACCGTCCAGCCGGGCCTTGCTTCCGTGGCAATACCGGAGAGCTTGCAGAAAACCGGGGTGTTAAGGGCGATGGCTGCCATTTTGGTGGCCCAGGGTTCAAACTGTTCCTCGCGGATCACGGGTTTCATGCAATGGTCAATCACGGTACGCATGGTGGGGTAACGGTCAAATAAACGCCTGAACGGATCGAGGTGAAGGGGAAAGCCCAATGCATCAAAGGTCAAATCCAAGTCGATGATCGCATCGAACGCCCACTGCACATCTGGGCGGCGCATCCATTCGGGATCAGGCAAGTCCTGGATCATCGGACGGACACCTGCGAATTTCGGATGCTTTTTCAGCCGCGCCAAATGTTTGAGATCATCGCGCGATTCAAAGTCAATCCAGCCAACCACCTTGGCGACAAAATCCGTGGCGTCAGCGATGCCCAGCATGAACTCGGTTTCTTCCACAGTCGGTGCGGCTTGCACCAACACGGTTTTGTCGATGCCGTGGGCTTTCAAAAGCGGCTCCAAATGCTTCGGCATGATGGTACGGCGAAGTGGCTTTGCCCCCTCACTGTCCATCCAGCCATAGTCACCCCGGGCCGGGTTCCAGAAATGCTGATGGGCATCGATCTTCATGGCGTCGGAGCCCGCGGATCCAGCAAGCCTTCGGCCTTCAGTTGTTTCCACACAGATTTTGGAATTTTGGCTGACATCGTCTTGACATTGAGATCCACTTCCTTGGGGCTCACCGCACCGGGGATCACCGACACCACGGTTGGATGCGTCAGTGGAAAGCGAAGGGCTGCCTGCGGAAGCTTGACCTTGTGGGCTTTGCACACCGCTTCAATTCTGGCGACGCGCTCCAGAATATGTTTGGGTGCGGGATCGTAATTGTAAAACGCACCCTTCTTGGGGCCGGTGGCCAGAATACCGGAATTATACGGCCCGCCGAGAATGATGCCAATGCCGCGCTTCTCACACAGGGGCAAAAATGTATTCAGGGATTCTGTTTGTTCCAACAGCGTGTAGCGCCCTGCCAGCAGGAACAGATCAAAGTCACCGCGCTCGGCAAGCGTCTGGCACACTTGCCATTCATTCACGCCGGCACCGAATGCCTTGATGACTTTTTCATCGCGCAGTTTTTGCAAGGCTTTCAGACCGCTTTTAATGACGGTGTTGATATGTGCGTCACTTGCGGCTTTCGAGCCGTGGGTGAAGATATCGCAATCGTGAATGAGCAGCACGTCAATCTGATCCAGCCCCAAGCGTTCAAACGAAAACTCGAATGAGCGCATGAAGCCATCATAGCTGTAGTCAAATTTTTCACGCCGTGACGGTGTGTTGAAGAACTTGCCGATGGCGGTACGTTCCGCTGGCTTGCAGACTTCAAGAGTGCGTCCCACTTTTGTTGAAATGATGTAATCGCTGCGCTTCTTGCTGCGCAAAAACGGATTGAGCCGGGTTTCAGACAAGCCCAAACCATATAAAGGTGCTGTGTCATAATAGCGAATACCGGCTTTCCAAGCGGCTTCAAAGGTTGCTGTTGCATCCTTGTCTGAGTAGGCGCGGTAGAGATTGCCCAGCGGCGCGGCGCCAAAGCCCAATTCCGTAAACTTGAGGTCGGCACCCGAGGGCGCTTTGAAGAGACGTGTTTTCATGGGGTCATGGGCCTTTAGGTTGCTGTTGTAATGCGTGCGAGACAAGTCTAATGAACTGTTATATCAGTTTGCAAGTTGAATTCACCATGACCCTTTCCCTCGTCGAAAAGCCCTCCATGATCCGCTTGAATGGACATGATAACGTTCTTGTGTCCACGCGCATCGTGGACAAAGGCGAGACAACGTTTGAAGGGATTGCCACCGGCGCGAAAATCATGCGCGGCCACAAAATGGCGTCCACCACAATTGCCGATGGCGCACCCATTCGCAAGTTCGGGCAGATCATCGGTTTTGCCAAAGGCGACATTGCAGCGGGCGACTGGGTGCATGAACACAACGTCATCATGGGCGAACTGGCCCATGATTATGCCTATGCCAAGGCGGCCAAACCGGAACCTGTTTTGCCAGAATCACAGCGCGCCACCTTCGAAGGCTATCGCCGCAAAAATGGCAAGGTGGGCACACGCAACTACATCGGCATCATGACGTCGGTAAATTGCTCGGCAACAGTTGCCGCCCACATCGCGCGCGAAGTCGAACGCTCCGGCCTGCTCAACGACTACCCCAACATTGATGGCGTCATCGCGCTGACGCAAGACAATGGTTGCGTGATCGACTATCGCGGTGTGATTTTCGATACCTTCAAACGCACGGCCTGGGGCTATGCCACCAATCCCAACATGGGAGGCGTCATGATGGTGGGCTTGGGTTGCGAAGGCTTTCAAATCCCGCGCTTCAAGGAAGCCTACAAGGTTGAAGAAAACGAATTGTTCCGTACAATGACGATTCAGGAAGTCGGCGGCACCCGCAAAACGGTTGAAAAGGGTGTTCAATACGTCAAAGAAATGTTGGCGTCGGTCAACAACGTGAAACGCGAGACGTGTCTTGCGTCCGATCTGATACTTGCTTTGCAGTGCGGAGGCTCTGATGGGTATTCGGGCATTACCGCCAATCCGGCACTCGGTGCTGCCGTTGATATTCTGGTCAAACACGGTGGCACTGGCATACTTTCTGAGACGCCGGAGATTTATGGTGCCGAACACCTGCTCACACGGCGCGCCGCAACTCAAGAGGTGGGCGAAAAGCTTGTGGGCATCATCAAGTGGTGGGAGGATTATACCCGCCGCAACAACATGGAGATGAACAACAACCCCTCACCCGGCAACAAACTGGGAGGGCTCACCACCATTTTGGAAAAGTCATTGGGGGCTGCGGCCAAGGGCGGCACCACCACCATGCAGGCGGTTTACAATTACGCTGAACCTGTCACGGCGAAGGGCTTTGTGTTCATGGACACACCGGGCTACGACCCTGTAGGTGCGACAGGCCAGGTCGCAGGAGGCGCCAACCTGATGTGCTTTACCACGGGTCGTGGGAGCGCCTATGGCAACAAGCCCTGCCCCTCCATCAAGCTTGCCACCAACACCACCATCTACAATCAGATGATTGAAGACATGGACATCAATTGCGGTGATGTGATTGAAGGCGTGTCACTTGAGGACAAGGGCAAACAAATCTTCGACCTCATCCTCAAAACCGCCTCAGGCCAAAAAACCAAGTCAGAAGCCTTGGGCTATGGCGAGAACGAATACGTACCCTGGTATATCGGCGCGGTGATGTAAGGCCCCCATATACCAGCCCAAATTGCACCATCATTTCGCGCGAAACCTTAGCCTCCCGGCCTTAACTGAACCGTCAGACTTTGACGCCTAAGTCTGGCCGTCAGGGGTGGAGTTTTTGATGGGTTTATTTCGCGGCAAGAAAAAACAGGTGCGCAAAGGGCGCGCCGAGCCGCGCCTGTTTGAGAGCGATGCGCCGCCTGCCCGTAGCCGCGGTAAACGCCCGCCACCGAAAAGGCCGCGAAGTTTCATCGGCTGGATTTTCAGGCTGCTGTTTGCCTTGGGCCTTTGGTCAGGCATTGCCATCGGCTGCCTCGTCGCCTTCACCTGGTTTTCGTTGAACCAAAAAGGTCTGTTTCAAATTCCCCAGCGTGAACCGGGTGTCATGATCCTCGCCAGCGATGGCAGCGAAATTGCCGAGCAAGGCACATTCTTTGGCGATGCGGTGGCACTTCCTGAATTGCCGGATTATGTGCCCAACGCTGTCATAGCGATTGAAGACCGGCGTTTTTACAGCCACTTCGGTGTGGACCCTTGGGGCATCACACGGGCCATGTACAACAATATGAAACGCGGACAAATGCGCGAAGGCGGTTCAACGCTCACGCAGCAGCTCGCGAAAAATCTGTTCCTCAGTCATGAACGCACGTTTACGCGCAAGGCCCAGGAATTGGTGTTTGCCATCTGGCTCGAGACCAAATTCAGCAAGGATGAAATTCTACAGCTATATTTGAATCGGGTGTATTTTGGCGGCGGGGCCAACGGCATCGACAAGGCCTCGCGCACTTTCTATGGAAAATCCGCCTATGAACTGTCGTTGATGGAAGCGGCCACTTTGGCTGGCGTGTTGAAAGCTCCCACAACCTACAACCCGGCCCGCAACCCCGAAGATGCCACTGCGCGGGCCAAGCTTGTGTTGAACAACATGGTCGATGAAGGCTTCATCACCCGCGAAGAAGCACAAGACGCCATCGACAACCCGATCAAAGCCGCCTCAAGTGATTTTACACCAGCCACACAATATGCTGTCGATTGGATTACCGCGCAAATGCCGTTGCTGATCAAAAAGCAATCGCAGTCCCTGATCATTGAAACCACATTGGATCCCAACATTCAGGCGCAAGCCGAAAACGTGTTGCGCAAGCGCTTGGCCGACAACGCGAAAAAATTAAACGTGTCCCAAGGTGCTGTGGTGACGATGGACGGCACAGGTGCTATTCGCGCACTTGTCGGTGGCCGCAGCTACAAGCGCAGCCAGTTCAACCGAGCGACAGAAGCCAAGCGTCAACCAGGCTCGGCTTTCAAGGCCTTCGTTTATCTCGCCGCCCTTGAAAATGGTTACAGGCCCAATTCAGTCGAAGTCGATGAGCCTGTGCAGATCGGCAATTGGAGCCCGGAAAATTACAAACGCAAATACTTAGGTCCCGTCGCCTTGGAACAGGCCTATGCCTTGTCGTTGAACACGATCGCGGTAAAACTTACCAGCGCCATTACTCCGTCGAGTGTCACGCAAGTTGCAAAGCGGTTGGGGATTGTTTCGAAGCTGGGACAAGACGCCAGCATTGCATTGGGCACATCAGAAGTGTCGCTGTTGGAAATGACTACAGCCTTCACGCCTTTTGCCAATGGCGGGCAAGCGGTTGAACCTTTTATCGTCCAGCGCATCTTGGGCCGTGATGGCACGGTACTCTATGAACGCAAAGGCGATGGCCTGGGCCGCGTCATTGGCGACCGCGAACTCGGTGACATGAACGCCATGATGCGCCAGGTGGTTCAGGTTGGAACCGGAACCAAGGCGCGCTTTGACGGGCAAGACATTGGCGGCAAGACGGGCACCTCGCAGGATTACCGCGACGCCTGGTTTGTGGGTTACACACCTTACCTGATCACCGGCGTGTGGATGGGCAATGATGACAATACACCGACGAAGCGTGTGACAGGCGGCTCACTGCCAGCGCTGGTCTGGCATGACATCATGCTCCAAGCGCACCTGAGCCTGCCGCAACTGCCCTTGCCCGGCCGTGAGCCAGACGACACACAAACAGAAATTCAAGTTTCCAGTGCCGACGTCAACGACGTCATCGAACCCGCACCACAAGTGGCAAAACCCAGCCTGCAACCCGACGTCAGAAAAGCCCAACGCAAGAAACGCGAGAAGGGATTGCTGGCACGCATTTTTGGCGGCAATGACGATCAACCGACGGCCACGAAGAAGCCGAAGAGCAACAAGGATTATATTGGGGAGTGACGCGCTCAATTTTTGAGTTCATGCGCGGAATATCAGGGTGTGGGTCAGTTTGAAATTCCGGTCTTTGTCAGAAACAAGTTCAGTTTGCACATGACATGTTTCAACTCGACGCGGGTGGGTCAGTCCGGAGCTTAAGCGCAATTGCAGCTAATGTTTGGTCAACTTGGTTGCGGGCAGTTTCACGCATTAGCGTGTTGAGCTCATCGTGACTGTCTCCTTTAGCAGGACCACTGATATTTAACGTTTCATCTATCATTGCACTCATGGCCTTAAGCATGTGTTCCTTGTCTGCCACAATAGTAAAAAACGCCTGCAAGGCTGCCATTGCCAAAAGGTGCGCCGCCAAAGCTTCCCCTCTAGTCACCGCCATATTCTTTTGAAACGCGTCCATATGAATTGCTCCCTGAGACTACTTGACAGAAAACTTCCAAAATTGCTCGGCTCCTGCGATCAACTAACGTTTGAAATTTGGAAGCGCAAGACTCGCCTGCTTGATTGAATTCAAATCTTCGTAAAAGCGCACCAACTTTGCTCATTGCGCAAAAGCCAAATCCCTACCATTACAAACCTGCTTTTATTTCCACCTGACATTCGCCATGCGTTCAAGGCTCACGCTGCCCGCTTCCATTTTTGCACCTTGATCCCTTTTGCCATTCTCCGTGTCTTGGCAATGTCATGCTGCAATTGCATTTTCAGCATCAGGTCCATGGATGTGCCGAAAGCCTTTTCAAAACGCAACGCCATTTCGGGTGAAAGACTGGCGCGGCCATTCAGAACAGCACTTAGCGCAGGGCGACCTACGCCCAGAATTTCTGCTGCTTTGGCGACACTTAAGCCCGCTTCGGCCAACACGTCTTCTTTCAGGATTTCGCCAGGGTGTACAGGGTCGAACATCGTGCTACTCCTCATCAATGATAATCTACAAGATCAAGGTCTTCGACACTTCCATCTTGCCACCTGAATACAAGCCGCCAATTGCCACTTACCGACATGCTGCAGAAGCCTGACATATCACCTTTCAAGGCGTGCAGTCGCCAACCTGGAATGCTTTCAAGCTGGCTCAAATCATCAGCGGCATTCAATGCTGTAAGCATACGGCGTAAGCGCGGCACGAAGTCAGCAGACAAGCCTTTGGTGGTTCCAGAATCAAAAAGTCCGCGAAGGGCTTTGTGCCGAATAGAACCGATCATGCGGATGGCGTAGCGCGACACGCAACGAATGTCAAGGCGTACCGCTTCGCATAACACACAGCCCCACCCCCATCCAGTTCCCGCTGGTGGCGGCTAGGGTGATTTCGGCTCCACCCCGTGAGCCTGGCGTTTTGCCTAGGCAAAATCGCCATATTTACGATGTCAAGCAGCAGAGGTTACCCCATGCGCATGATATCGTTCTACCACAGGCTTAGAGTCCTGTCAAGGATTTTTATCCTTTAATGGAAACAATGGTTTGGATTACTGCGAGGCCCAGATGATGCGGGCCATCCAGTCCACGTTCTTGGCTTCCAGCGTCTTCACGGGATGGTCGGCATTGAACGATGCCAGTTCGATGGTGCGGCCTGATTGCTTTTGCAAAATCTTCGCCATCACCTGACCATCAGACGTGCGCACGACCACGCGGTCACCTTTGCGCACCGTGGCACCGGGGGAGACCACGATGGTATCGCCTTCACGATAGACCGGCATCATCGAGTCGCCAGTGATTTCCAACGCATAGGCCGATGTATCGGTCACACCGGGCACATCCACCTCATCCCACCCTGAACCTGCGGGAAAGCCTGAATCATCAAAAAAGCCACCGCGCCCGGCCTTGGCAAAACCCAGCAACGGCAACACCCGCACTTTTGGCGGTGCGCCCTTTTTGCCCGACAGCAATTCCATGAATTCATCAACCGGCGCACCAGACGCATTCAAGACGCGGGAAATTGATTCCATCGTCGGCCAGCGCGGACGGCCATCGGGGCCATTGCGCTTCGATGGATTGAAGGATGTGGGATCAAGCCCGGCCTTCTTGGCCAAACCCGATGCGGAAAAGCCATAACGCTCCGCCACCACATCAATGGCATTCCAAACCTGTTTGTGTGTAAACATATCAGCTTCTCCTCAGAGCTAGAAATTCCGCCTTATGTAGGACGATATGCCTTGGAAAGGCCGCGTTGTCAAGAACTGATGATGTGCTATCTGCAGCGTTGACATTGGAACCCGATATGGCCCTGATCTATAAAATATTATCACGCGACCTTTGGGCCAAGGCCTCGGCTGAAGGCGTGTTTCACGGTGCAGCGATTGATCTGACGGATGGTTACATTCACCTGTCCACGGCGGAACAGGCCGAAGAAACCGTCAGTCGGCATTTTGCCGGACAGGACGACCTGGTGCTGGTCGCGTTTGACCCGTCTGATTTTTCAGGCACCCTCAAATGGGAGCCCTCGCGCGGCGGCGCCCTGTTTCCCCACGTCTATGGCAGCATAAATCCTGCACAGGCGCGTTGGGTCAAAGCTGTGGTGCTCGAAAACGGTGGGCATGTCTTTCCACAGGGGTGGAACAGTTGAATTTCTGGACCGCAGCCTTTCGGTTGAGCAAACCCTTTTTGCACGGACGCGATGCCGAAGAGGCGCATGCGATGACGTTGCGCATGTTGTCACTCCTGCCGCCAATGCCGCTGCGCAAAGCCGACCCTGTTCTGGCGCAAACTGTTTTCGGCCTGACGTTTCCAAACCCATTGGGTCTCGCAGCGGGCTTTGACAAGAATGCGGAAGTGCCAGGCCAAATGTTGCGGCTTGGTTTCGGTTTTACCGAGGTCGGGACGCTCACCCCCCGCCCGCAAAGTGGAAATCCAAAACCGCGATTGTTCCGCCTGACGGAAGATCACGCCGTCATCAATCGCATGGGCTTCAACAACGCGGGCCATGGCAAGGCATTGCAGCGGTTGTGGCGCAAACCGCCCGCGGGTATCATCGGCATCAATATCGGTGCGAACAAGGACAGTGTTGATCGCGCAGCCGACTATGTGGCGGGGATTGCCGCCTTCAGCGACATTGCTGATTATATTACAATCAACATTTCATCGCCCAACACACCGGGTCTGCGCGGGCTGCAATCAGCAGATGAATTGCACACTTTGCTGAAGCGCTTGAACGACGCCCGCGCCAGCCAAGCCAAGCGGCCCGCCATGCTGCTAAAAATCGCGCCTGATTTGGGCGCAGCCGAGTTGAAGGACATCGCGGCGTGTTGTGATGGCAACACGGTGGATGGGGTCATTATTTCCAACACCACGCTTTCGCGTCCAACGCTGGCGTCAAAACACACGGGCGAAGCGGGTGGGCTGTCCGGCCGTCCGTTATTTAGATTGTCAACGCAACAATTGGCACGGTTTTATAATTTGACGAAGGGACGTATTCCGCTGATCGGGGCTGGCGGCATCGAGGATGGCGCAACAGCACTGCAAAAGATTGAAGCTGGTGCAACGCTGCTGCAGGTTTATTCAGCGTTGGTCTACAAAGGCCCCGCTCTGATTGATGAGGTTTTGGCCACACTCACAGCTGCCGCAAAAACTGCAGGAGGTTTAGGCCATTTGCGGGGTTCAAAAGCCGATGTTCTTGCTCACCAGATGGACGAGGGTAAATAGCGGCTGAAAATCGTGGCTGTCACGGCTTTGCTGTCGAGTTGGTCCAAGGCGGCATCCAAGAGATCAATGACTGCGGTTTTATCTTTTGCCCCGACAAACACCAAACTCCGCGAGAATGTTGGGCGGTGGATGAAGGCCTTGCCCAGAAATGCGCAACAGCTGCGGGCATCGGTGCCATTCAACCAGAACGCCCACTGCATCGCATCGCCAAATGCCACATCGATCTGGCCTGTGCGCAAGGCGTCCTGCATTTCGGCAATCGTTGTAAACGGGGTCAAGGCCGAGCGGCTATAGTAGGTTTCAATAAATCGGGCGTGGCTGGTGTTGCCGATAAATCCGAGGCGTTTTCCCGCCAAGGTTCTGATATCTGGCGTCGAGAGCGAAGACCCCTCGCGCACCACAAAACGGCCCAAAGACCGGAAGTAAGGTTTTGACAGGCGGAATTCGCTGAGCAAGGCTGCATCCGGCCGAAGCCCCGAAACAACCACTTGTGCCTCGCCTCCACGTAAAGCCGGCACCAGTTCTGAAAACGGCTTTGCTGAAACTGTACAGTCCAAACCGGCCTCCTTGCAGGCCGCTGCCGCGAGCTCGACTGATATGCCCTGGAGTGAGCCGTCAGCAGCCCTGAAACTCCAGGGGGCAAAATCATCGTCGGCCAATATGACAATTTTTCCCGTGACCGCCGCCGGACTTCCCAATGTGGTGGCGTCCACGTGCCGAAAACTTGGGAAATTCGAAGTTGTTTCGCCCCAACTGGTAGAAAAAGTAGTCGTTGCTACCAAAGGTAGTATCAACAGAGTCAGATTCAATCGCTGTAAGGTAGCAAAACTCTGAAACCACACCTTAGCTCTTGATCTTGGTTCAGGGTGTTTCATCGGGTGTGGGGACTTGATGGGGGTTGAGTACAAAGTAGCAGGTTTAGAACTTGCCGTCGCGGTCGATGGTGCAAGTCTAGAACAGTTCGGCCCGGAAACCAACCGTGGTGACGGACCCGCCGCCTTGCAAGACATGGCAACTGTCCCTTTCGCCTGGCTCGAAAGTGCACTGCCAAGACTTTCGGTTGCAGAACAAGAGATGATGCTGCGCCACAAGGTCATCCCCTATGTCTGGTTGCCGCACTACGCCATCTATGGCGTAGCGACGGAAGACGGATTGCGTTGGGCCGAATCGCAACGCCTCAACGTTGTGGGTCGCATCAAGCTTGAGGACTACCGCAGCCTGGTGCGCCGCACATTCGGGCGACGGATCTTGTTCACCGCCGTCACAATGCTGGAACGAACCTTGCCATGGGCCTCGGCACGGCGCCGCTTGACGTGGCCGCAGATGATGGTGGCAATTTCACTTGCGGTGGTGGCGCTGGCTTCAATTTTTGCGCGAGATCTTCAACTCTTCTGGATCGTTTTCAACATCATCGCAACGACGCTTTTTTGCCTGGTCGTGGGATTGCGATGCTTATGCCTGATGCCTTTGCCGAAACACGTGGGGCTGGTGGCACCACTGCTCCCCGAGACGGAGTTGCCGACGTACACTGTGCTGGTGCCCCTGTTTCGCGAAACAGCGGTGTTGCCACAGCTGCTCCACGCGCTGTCATGCCTCGACTACCCCCCAGATAAACTCGACATCAAGATCATCCTTGAAGAGAACGACAAGGCCATGCAGGCAGCAGTGGCTGGCTTTAACTTGCCCGACTATTTTGATGTGTTGGTGGTTCCAGAGGGAAAGCCGCAAACCAAACCGCGCGCCCTCAATTATGCGATGCAGTTTGCGCGTGGCGACCTTCTTACAATTTACGACTCAGAGGATATTCCTCAACCCAATCAATTGAAGCTGGCAGCGGCGCAATTGGCGGCATCGGATGAAAACGTCGCCTGCCTGCAAGCCGCTCTTGAATTTTACAATCCAAATGAAAACTGGCTGACCCGCCAATTCACCGCTGAATACGCGGCCTTGTTTCACACCATCCTTCCCACGCTTGCGGCTTACAAGTTACCCTTGCCGCTTGGCGGGACGTCAAACCATTTTCGTGTGTCGGTGTTGCGGTCCGTCGGCGGGTGGGACCCTTATAACGTCACAGAGGACGCTGATCTCGGTATCAGGCTGGCGCGCTATGGCTATCAAACCCGTGTGCTGCACAGCTCGACCTATGAAGAGGCCAACCCTGAAATCTGGAACTGGCTGAAACAACGCAGGCGATGGCTGAAAGGTTTTCTGCAGTGTTGGCTGGTGCACAATCGCAACCCCCTGCTGTTGTTGGGTGAGCTGAAGTTCAAAGGCTTTATCGTTGTGCAATGCATGACACTTGGCATTTTCCTGTCCAGCCTGCTGCACCCGATTCTGTTGGGCTTCACAATCTGGAATTTACAGCCGGCGATATGGGTTGAAAAAATTCAAGACCCGATTGGCGGGGCCACCATCTATCTCAGCATCGTGATCCTGCTGTTGGGTTATGCGTCGGGAATACTGCTCAGCGCGCGCGGATTGAGAACAATCGGCATCCGCAAGTGGGGGCTGGTTCTCCTCAGTATCCCGGCTTACTGGTTCTTGATGTCAGCTGCAGCGTGGCTTGCCCTGTGGGATTTTTGTGTGGCACCTTATCACTGGCACAAAACCAGACATGGCTTGTCCCGCACGTTCAAGACTGCGGGACGAAGGGTCACTTGACGTCCATCACAACAATGATTGATGGTCCGAGAATGACCACGAAAATGATCGGTAGGAAAAACAAGATCATTGGAACGGTGAGCTTTGGCGGCAGTGCGGCAGCCTTCTTTTCGGCCAGCGCCATGCGGGAATCGCGGTTTTCCTGCGCCAGTACACGCAAAGCCGTTCCCAAAGGCGTACCGTAGCGTTCAGACTGGATCAAGGTTGTCACAACGGAACGCACGGTTTCCAAGCCCGTCCGCCTGCCGAGGTTGTCAAGCGCTTTCCGGCGGTCTTGCAGGTAAGAAAGTTCAGCGACGGTCAACGTCATTTCTTCTGCCAGTGGAACTGATTGGCTGCCGATTTCCTTTGCCACACGTTGAAACGACGGCTCCAGCGCCATGCCTGACTCAACGCAAATCAACAACAGGTCCAAGGCATCCGACCAGGCTTTTTTGATCGATTGCTGGCGACGGGTAATCAGATTCTTGATTGCGATATTCGGGAGGTAATATCCAAAAACGAGTGCGACGAGGGAAGCCACAATCCGCATGTTGGGTTCGACACGGTCTGCAAACACGGTTGAGGTGTAGACGAACGTCACGATGGCCACGACCAGCGGCACCGCCACACGAATGACGAGAAACGTGATCAGATGTTTTTCCGCGCGAAAGCCCGCTTGTTTCAAAGCATCTCTGGTCGATTCAGTCTCGAAAACCTTTTTGAGGTTCAAGGCATTGACGAGCTGATTGTAGATAGTTTTGTTCTTGTCGCGCAGTTTTGCATCACCGCCGCTGCTGAGCATTGCACGTTGCGCTGAGCGCAGGCGCTCGCGTTCTTCAACCACGCCTTTCATGCGGCCTTGCAGTTTGTCATTGCTGAAATAGGGCGCTGCCACGGTGACGACTGTTGCAAAGGCCGCCAATGCGACAAACACCGAGATCAGCGTTTCGATTTGCAACAGAGTGGAAATAAAGTCCGACATGGCAATGGCAGATCCTGGCTTAAATTTCGAAGTTGATCATTTTACGCATTACCAGCACACCCAGCGTCATCCACATAGCACTGCCGATCAACAACATGTTGCCCATGTTCGTATTGAACATCGGGTTCAGGTAGTTCGGGTTCATGATGGTCAACATGCCCATGATGACGAATGGCAGGGAGCCGATAATCGCAGCAGAAGACTTTGCTTCCTGACTCACGGAGGTGATTTTCTGTTTCATCTTCTTGCGGTCACGCAGAACACGAGACAGGTTTGCCAAGGCTTCAGACAGGTTACCGCCGGTCTTGGATTGGATGGTCATCACAATGGCGAG
>JANOPL010000078.1:0-7198 GCA_031421835.1 Hyphomicrobiales bacterium
AACCCGTGCAATTGTGTCCAAACTCTTCATCCCAACACCGCCTGCTCAATCCAAAAGCAGGCAGTCTAGCAACAGCACGGTGGGTCATTTTTGGATGCCGATTCCCGTGCCTAGGGGGTCAATTTTGCATGCCTAATCACAGGCCAACACCCGGTACAGTCATGAAGCGGCGGCACAAGGGATCAGCCGCCACGATGCCAATGACCGCCTTGTGGAGCGCGTTGTAACCACTCACAACAGCCTTTCGAACCTCCAGCATGGTGAGAATGAAGGTCTTCAATGCATTGTCTGTATCGGTAATCAACTCAAGAACACGCGCTTCATAGTCGCTTCGCGCCACAGGTCCGACCAGCAAGCCAAATGCCCGCAATGCTCCGCGCACGTGGTTTTCAATGTCGATCAATTTGCGTTTCAAGAGCCGCCGATTGGCCAGTAACAAGCGCAGCCTTTGTGCCTCGGGACTCTTCACATGGACAGCACGGAACCATCCCATGCGCATCATATGGGCAATGCCTCGAGCATCGTTGCGATCCGTCTTATTGCGTTGGGCATTGAGAGAAGCACGCATATGGCGGGCCTCCACGACAATAGCCGGAAAGCCCCTTCTGCTCAGTTCGGCGTGCAACCAGCCACCCAATGATGACGCTTCAAGGCCCACACGTTTGAGATCAAGTTTCAGTGCAACAAGTTCCTTGGCAAGGGCGTCGGGATCAGTCGGCACTTTGGTTTCGCGGATGATTTTTCCATCGCCATTGACGATGCAAACAGAGGTTTCTTCAAGCGATATGTCGAGGCCAGCATAATGGTCCATGGTCGGAATCTCCATTTTTTGTCTGCCGTCGCGCAGACATTTTGGCTCCAATTCGCACTGCGCCGCTACTGCAAATCATGCAGTGCAGCTCTTGCCCGATTACGGGAGCCCTCCAAAAAATCTGAACCTGACACACACCAACCTTCACAGAACTTCATTCGAAGAGATCAGCAGCACGAACAGCGGTCCCCAGAACTTGGGCAAGACTGATTGGTCCAAAGTAGCGGCTATCGAATGAATCACGATGCTGTCCGAGCACAAAAATCTCGTCAGACTGGAGTATTCGGCAGCCTTTCCACACAGGCAGCATCCGATGATTTGTGTCGAGATATTTTGCTCTTGCGACCATGTTTCCATCGATGAACACATAGCGTCCGAAGCGGCAAACAATGGAACCTTTAATGGCGCGAACTGGCTTCAGAAGCGGGGTATGCAATGGCAAATATCCCCGCGCTGACGCATAAATTTCGACCCATTCTGTCGGTCGGATAACTGCAATTTTCCCCAAGTTGGGCTGTCGTTTGGACACAAAATACCAGTCAATTGGAACACTGTTGGAAGCGTTCCAAATGACGAGAGGAACGGGATCGAACATTGGTTTCGCGGCTATCGCTGCAACAGCCAAAGCTGACATTGCGAGAACAAATTTACGATGTTGAATGCCCATGTCAGTACTCCGATGTGGAGTTACGACGGCTGTTCAGTGACCACTCCCGCAGCTCTTCCTCGTGGTAGTAAATGCGCCCGCCATGCTTGCGGAACTTTGGTCCCGTGCCCATCCAGCGCATGTTGTCGAGGGTGCGTTTCTTGAGGCGCAAATAGGTGGCTGCTTCCTCAACAGTGAGGAAAGGTGACTTCGGAATATCGATCATAATGGGCACTCCTGCATTTCATTTCGATGCTTGGAGTGTCACTCCGATGCATGATGTGCGGGAGTGTCGAAAATCGAAATCGCATTTTCGACACCCTAGAGGAGGTCGCGGTAGCCGCCGTTCATGAGCGCAAGACCGCGTTCAACAGCGCGTCTGACTTTTGATTTGTGGCCACGGCTGTCGTATGTCCAATAGGGTCCGATGCGATCTGAATCATACAGAACTTCCGCTATGTCACGATAAGAACGACCAGCAAGATGACCGTCCAGTGCAATCAAATAGTCATGCCATTTGGCATTATTCAACGAATGAACTCGTGGATTTTCTTCCACCATATGGCGCAGTTCTAAAAGCCGATGCAACGCTGCCATGCTGGCTTGGGCTTTAGCAAAACCCTCAATTTCAAAAATCGCATGGGCGCATGGTTCAAGAAGTGAATGCCCACAGGCCGTCAGTCTGACACTTTCCGTGCCACGTTGAAGAACGAGTTGTTCTTCATCAGTTTGACAGAGAATGGCTTTTCGACATTTGAAATCGCCCAACGCAAAGGCTTCATCGGTTCCTCCAGATAGCGGTTTCAGCCGAAGCCGAAGATGTACCGAAAGCGCGCGGGTGCCAAAAAATATCGCCGTCCACAGCAGACGTGAGCAGGTTCGGGAAGGCGCTCAAGCCCCACATTTCAGCGTCGTGATTTGGCTCATTAGCCTTGTAGATATGAGTGCCATCCACCCGTTTGCAGGTCAGTGGTTGTGTCGTGTTCGCCTGTTCCGCAGACAATTGGAACACAGAATTCCGTCGCAAGAATTCCCATGCCCATCCGGGTTTGTCCAAACCCCGCGTATAGGCGTAGTCCTCTCTTTTTCTGTCCCACGCCGTCCCCGTTCTCAGGGCATGGGCCATTGGCAAAGCTCCACCGACCGCAAAAGAGAGCGGCGGCAAAACACTGGTTTGACGCGATATTTTGGGTTTGGCCTGACGACCCAGGACAGTCTGGACCTAGAGTCAAAATGTGGCGGCTATGAGTCGCTCTGGTTGCATATAAAGTGGCGTCTCACCTCATGTGAGTTGTGGCGGGTCATTGAAATGATTGACGTTGGCCCCGCATGGGACAGATGCGGGGCCAAATCTTCTTGTGGCTCAGTCGGTCGGATTCCAGATCATGGCGTAGAGGCTGTCATCGTCTTGGCCTGCGGCGCGGCCCAGATTGGCGTAGAGTTTGCGCGGGCCAAATTCGGGGGCTGCAAGGGCAAGGCTCACATATTCCTTGCCGGAGGTTTCGCCCTTCTTGGTCCAGCCAGCACCGATCTCGATGCCCTGCGTCATCACACGATAGTCGGGTTGGGCGTCTGCTGACTTGCTTACATTGGGGATGATTTCGACTTGTGCCGAAATCGAAATGGTGCGGATCGAGCCGGTGTAGCGGCCATCATCTTGCTTGCTGACATAACCGATTGCAGTCATTGGAAGTCTCCATTTGGTGTCTCGTCCGGAAACCATTTTCCGGCGATGCGTGACCGGAGATGGCCGCCGCCCACAGCCTGAATCCGAAGGACCGCAACGCAGTGGAGGACCCGTTCATCCAAGTATTTTGAAGCGCAAGCGACCGCGAGGAAGCCCGCAGAGCGGGCGGGGACAATACGAAGGGGGACGGGTTTCAGGCGAGGACGGACGGCCATAGGTCAAACGCACTGAGCCCGGGAATGGTGCTGAACTGAGGCTGCCATCCAATTGGAGACTTCCAATGTCTGCAATTTTATTTCAGCAGGGATGATGGTGGGAACATACATTGACTGCTGCACTTCGAATTGTGCACATGCCGCAATCATCCCCAATGTAAGCAAGTTGGCTGACGCCCAACCCAATTACCGCGTGATAACGCCGGGCATCGAGATCGTTGCCGGCTGGACTAAGAAGGGCGAAACTTCCGGCAAGGACTATGTCAGCCTTGGCTTTGCTGCCCCAAAGTTCGGCGCGCCAAGAAATTCCACCCCAAGCTGGCTCAGGCTACTTTGCGGAAGGACGAATAGTTCTATTCCGTGAGCTGGGGTACCTGTGATTGACCCGACAATGCATAAGACGGAATTCTGACGCTGAGCTATCGACACCGCCCTCAATGAGTCTGCTTTGCGTTCAGTAGCGGAAAGGAAGTTCAGTCGTCTAATTGATCGCTTTGGGTCAAATCCAGAAATGAAAAGCTTTGCTTGAACACCTGAAAACGGCAGATTTGGATTTGGACAAATGCCAATCTACAACCCCTCGGCATCTTGCCAGCTTTGGCTTTCAATAACGAATCCAGCCCTCTTATAGACTGATTGGGCTAAAGGATGGTCTTGTGTATCTGTATGCAAGAGAATCTTTTTTGCTCCTGCGGCAAAAGCTGAACGCAGACTGAAGTCCAATAAATAGCTGCCTAATCCTCGACCTTGTGCTTGACTTACAAGACCGAAGTTCATGAGCTGAAAAATTGGATGGTCAGATTTATCAAATTCACAAATTCCAACTTCATTTCCATCAACTGTGAGCACGAAAACTAAACAATTTCTACTGGAAAGATATGCGTCGAGTTCTGCGGGTGCCATTTTTAGTCTTTGGTCCCAGCCCAACGGTTCACCCACAAGTTTGTACAATTGCAAGTAATTCTGGACAGCCATGTCTTTGATGCTGACCTTAGTTGAGAAATCAGGACAGTCTTTCACCCGTCCTGCAGGTGGGCCATTCGCTGCCATGTATGTGACAAAAAGTTTTTCCATATTTCACGAGAAGCTTGCTTTTGTTTTGGCGATTTGAACATATCAATCTGCAGACTGGCCTTGTTGCAGTCAGCGATTGCCGCAGAGCCGATGTCTGCCAGTAGCGCGTTGACCACGTCCTTGCCATTCGCCAGGTCGAAGAATGTGTCATCGGGACGCAAGTCATTCAGCACGGCGCCTATCGCCCTTCAATCGCTAGATCGTAAGTCTTTTGGCATGAGGTATTGCACTTTGCGCACTGTAGTATCACCTCAGATCATGTGATGCGGTTTGAATTTCCAAGGCCGATTTCAGCGCTTCATTTGAGTTAATGCGCAGATGAAGAAACGCGCGCATTGATAACAAGTCGACAAGACCTAGCAGATGGCTTGCCTGTTGCATCGCAAACTGCTTTGCGTCAGATTTTTTTTGTGCGCCGTAAAATGCGGCTAATACCTCCGTAAAGTCCAATTCTGCAGCTTCAACGTTTTGCCGAACCAAAGCGGCAATCGTAGGGTTGCGCGCGGCCTCGGCAATGATTTCCGATGTCAGGGCAAACATCGAGGCCTCAGCACGTAGCGCTACCTCCTGCTCAAGGAACGCAAGAAGTGTTTCTGCTGTAAACCCTTTGGCAGTGAGGCTGTCCAAGCGAGAACGGAATTCGCCACTGTCGGCCCTTATCGCCGCTTCGACGATGGCAGCCTTATCGTCAAAATAACGATAGAGAAGACCAAGGCTGACGTCGGCCTCCGTTGCAATGTCACGCACACTGGCAGCGCTAAAACCTGTCTTCACAAAACAACGAAGTGCCGCTTCGAGGATTTCTTGGACGCGGCTGTCTTTCAGATTTTGGTCAATTTTTCGCAAGCTCTGGTCCTTTGAAGTAATAAAATGAACGATTGTTCATTAATTGTTGACATGTCACCTGCTAACACATAATGAACGATTGTTCAATTTATGAAAGCACCACCATGAATCCGATTGTTATCCTGTCAAACGTCGCCATTGTCTTTGGCGCAGCATTCTGTCTGTTCTTGCCCTTCGAGATGTGGAAGCGAAAACAGGATGGTACGCTGACTTGGTCATCCGTTGCAGAAATGGCCGCGAGCGCCAGCCCGCTTCTGGGTGTTATCGCCGTCAATGGTTTGGTTGTGGCATTCGTTGCTGGCCTGTTTACATTCTTTTCCGCCTTCATCCCTTGGTCGGTAGAAACGTCATTTGTTTCCGCTGCCGTTTGCCTTGTGCTGACAGATTTTCTGTATTTCACCGATCACTATTGTGGGCATCGGTTCCGCTTTTATTGGGCCATCAGCCATTCCGTCCACCACAGCTCTCCGCAATTTGACCAGACGACGGCCTTGCGGATTTCAGCCGTGGATGGCTTCACCTCGCCATGGTTTCTGGCACCAGCACTCCTCATCGGATTTGATCCGCTGTTGATCCTCGCCTGTTATGGTGTCGTTCTGGCTTACCAGCAATGGATTCACACTGAGACGATTGGCAGCCTTGGAATCTTCGATGCCTTTTTCAATTCACCATCAAATCACCGGGTTCACCACGGGTCGGACGACATCTACCTCGACCGAAACTATGGCGGTATTTTTATCATTTGGGACAGGATTTTTGGAACCTACCAGCATGAGGAAAGGAAACCGACGTACGGCCTTGTCACGCCCTTTGATAGTTTGAACCCTATCGAGGTGCATCTGCACGAAGCCAGGAAACTGCTGCGTGATGTCCGCGCATCCCGGTCGTGGCGGGAGGTTTGCCATCACCTGTTTGCTAGGCCTGGGGAACCCTTCATAGGAGCCGGCCAGAAACATGGTGTTCAATGAACAGTCTTTTCACACGTGGCGAGAAAGCGCGCATCGCCTTCACATACATTCTTCTGGTTCTTGAAACGCTTTGCAATCTGTCACTTCCGGCGCTGGTTGGCCTTGCCATCGACGGCATCATTCGCCGCGATTTTACTGAGCTCTATCTCCTGGTCGCAGGCATTGCCGCGCTGATCGTCTCCGGTTCATTCCGCAAGGTCTACGACACACGCAATTTCGGGCGTATCCAAACGCGGCTTGCTTTGTCAATCGGGGCTCAGGCGATATCACCAACCCGCAAAATTGCGCGCGTGCGGCTGATCGACGATCTCGGCCAGTTCTTCGACACGTATCTGCCACAAGCCATCGGCGGATTTATATCGACCATTGGCGCGGTGGCTGTTCTCTTTCTTTATGACTGGAAAGTGGCATCTGCTTCGGTCGCCACGGTTGCGGCCATCCTGCTGTTTACAGCTTTGGTGTCGCGCCGCACGTCAACGCTCAACTTCCGCATCAACCGCAGAATGGAAAGCGAGGCATCGATCCTGCAAAATCGGCCAACCCTTGCACTGCTGCGGCACATGGATGTTTTGCGTCGCCTTCGCAACAGTCGTTCCGACGCTGAAACGGCAATGTTTGCTGGCGGCTGGGTTGCAATCACGGGACTCATCGTTTTCAGCATCATCCTGTCAGCCCGCAGCGGTGCTACCGCCGGACGAGTCTTTGCAATCCTATCATACGTCCTTGCGGTCGCCGAAGGATTTTCCGTCCTGCCACCCATGATCGAACGCCTCACACGAACTCGCGATGTGATCCGCCGCATTCAAAATGAATAGGTTTATTGCAAGCCGCGAATGAGCAGTCATTCGGGAGAAAAAAGCAGACCCGAAGGCCTGCCCGTGGAGTTTGAATTTTTTGAACGACTCTATGCTGTACACAGGCTTGCCGCCGTATTCCATTTATCAACTGCAC
>JANOPL010000079.1:0-26149 GCA_031421835.1 Hyphomicrobiales bacterium
GGCCAACGGCGATGTATTGGCAGCGCGGCAGTTTTATCTGAAGGCCTTCGGGTTGAATGCACCTGAGGCCGCTTTTGGTGTCGGGCAAACCTATGACCCATCGGTGTATGCGCAGCATAATATCAAAGGATTGGCCGCTGACCCCAAAGCCGCAGCCGAGTGGTATGGCAAAGCGGCGGCAGCGGGCTTTGAAAGTGCACAGGCGGCCATCGCCCAGCTCCCCATGCAACCATGATGTGATCACGCGCCCTCTCGACCTTTTCAAGGCAATCAGGCAAAACGGCCACTTGAATTGAAGGATCGACAATGCGCGCTGCTGACCAGATAGTCCGGACACTCGAAGCCCATGGCGTTTCCCGGGTGTATTGTGTGCCGGGAGAGAGTTATCTGGCGTTGTTGGATGCACTTTACGGGAGTTCAATCCAGGTTATCGTCTGTCGCCATGAAGGTGGTGCGGGCTTCATGGCGTGTGCGGAGGCTAAACTGACAGGCAGACCAGCGGTGGTGTTGGCCAGTCGGGGGCCGGGCGCCACCAATGCATCGATTGCCATTCATATGGCCAATCAGGATGGGCTTCCCGTTATTTTGATGGTCGGGCAAGTGGCGCGTGAGGAACGTACACGGGGCGTATTTCAGGAAGTCGATTACAGCGCGTTCTTTGGCAGCATGACGAAAGCGGTGTTCGAAATCACCGAGGGTGCGCGGGCGCGTGAAATGGTTGCGCGAGGATTGTTGCAAGCACAAACCGGGGTTCCCGGACCCGTGGTGTTTTCATTGCCGGAAGACATGTTGCACGATGACGTTCCAGACGCAGAGCCTTTGGTTTACCCCCTGCCCGAGCTTGGCCACAACGCCGCTGTCATCAGCAAAATTCAGCAGGTCATTGATGCGGCCAAACGCCCGGTGCTGGTTGCAGGTGCAGGCCTTCGGAGCCCCGAAGGCAAAGTGGCGCTGCAGCGCTTTGCCGAAGCACAACGCATTCCCGTGGCCGTGTCGTGGAAAAGCCAGGATGTGTTTGACAATACTTCACTGCTTTACGCAGGACACATCGGCTTTGGCAGCCCGCAAAACTGCAGGGATCAACTGGCTGAGGCTGACGTAATTTTGGCCTTTGGCACACGGCTCGGCGATGTCGGTACACTGCATCACACGTTTCCCACCGCACCACAGCCGCATCAGTATGTCGTTCAGGTTTATGCGGCTGCTGAACCGTTGGGCCGCGTGGCGCGGGTGGATTTACCCGTGCTGGCAAACCCCGCTGCCGTACTTTCCGACTTGGCGCAAACCGCCCGCGTGGTGAACACGACGCGGGAAGCCTGGGTGTCGAAGATCAATGGCTTTGTAAAAAGCGTGCAGGCGTTCACGCCGCGTAACCCCACTGACGGCGTTGATTTTGGTGAGGTGACCATGGCACTGGCGAAATATGCGCCAGCCGATTGCACCATTACAACCGACTCTGGCAACGGCCCGACATGGATGCACCGCCACTGGCAGATGACGCCGAAAAATATGCTCATCGGTGGTGTGGTTGGTGCCATGGGGCTTGGTGTTCCTGCAGCAATCGCAGCCTCATTGACGCAACCCGGACGCATGGCGCTTTGCATCGTGGGTGATGGTGGAATTCTGATGACGGGCAATGAAATTGCCACTGCGGTTGCTTATGGTGCGACACCCAAAATCGTGATTTCTGACAATGGCATTTACGGCACCATTCGAACCCATCAGGAACGGGATTACCCTGGTCGTGTATCGGGCACAGATTTGATCAATCCCGACTTTGCGGCCTGGGCCAACAGCTTTGGTGTGGTGGCTTACAAGCTTAGCCTGGGTGATGATATTGAGGAAACCGTGAAGGCGTTCCTGGCGGAGCCGGGACTGGCTGTGCTGCATGTGAAGAGCAGCAAGGTATCGCTGTCGGCGTATGGCGTGTTGAAGGTTTAAGTGAGAAGTCTTATTTAAAACCGTCATTCCCGCGAAGGCGGGAACCCAGACTCACCCAGATATCACTCGAAGAAAGTCTGGTTTCCCGCTTTCGCGGGAATGACGAGCTTTTGGTTGGGAAGGGTGAGATGTGGTGCTGTTTTCCTGCGGCCGAAATAATTGGCAAAGGGCCTTTCCGCAATCAGATAGCAGGCGATGCCGACTGCCATTGAGATTGCCAAGCAAGCGATTGCAAAAATCCAGAGCGGAGCATCAGCACCCGCGAATTTGATCCACAAGGCGCGGAAGGGACGCAGGGCGAAGGGGTGGACGAGGTACAGACTGTAGGAAGCATCACCCAAAAACATTGCCCCTTTTGCCCACAGCTTTGCGACATCAATCTGCGGACCCAAGCCCCCAAGCAGCATGATGGGCAGCATGGGCAAGGCGGTTGCAAGGCGGCATACCAAGCTGCTTTCTTCGTATTGCAAAAGCCATGGCGTGATTGATTCAACGAATAACAGCAGTGCGCAGGCCGCACCCACCAACGTGAGATTCTGTCGTGCCGATGTGCGCAGCCCCCGCATGTACAACGCGCCGACACCAATGCCGAAAACGAAATTCAAGATAATCGGATCAGCCCAGAAGTTGAAGGGCACGAAAGCCAAACTGCCGGATTCTGAGAACAGTCCTGTCGCATGCAACAGCGTCAGAACGATAAGAAATGCAACGGCGCCCAACAGCCCGCGGAGTCTTCCGAAAAACAATGCGACGGCGAAGACGACGTAGAAAAACATTTCAAGATTCAGGGTCCAGCCCAAAGTGGCGATCGGGCGCACAAGACCATTCACGCGCTCCATGGGCCAGAACAGATAAGAGGCGATGATGTAGAGCGGATCCAAAACAGATACGTTCAACATGGACGGCACGAAGAAAACACCGACAACGCCCACAGTCGTCACCAGCCAATACAGCGGCACGATACGTTTCAGGCGTTTGTCGAGGAAGCAGCGCACGGCTCCGGGTTCGCCAAAGGTGTTCCAACTGGTGACCACCATGATGAAGCCGCTGATCATGAAAAACAGGTTCACGCCGTAGTCGCCGAACCAGAACTTTTCCTCACAAGAGACGCCATTTGCTTTGCAGATGCCAGCAGCCTCAACAGTGATGTGATAGAACACCACCGCAAGTGCTGCGGTCGCTCGCAATGTTTGAATGTTCGTCAGTTTCATATCGGCACACTGGTATCCGGCCTTTCGCTTGCGCTACGAAATGCTTGCAAAGATTGTGTGACGGAAATGATGGCTTCGGCGTTGAGCCTCTATCCATAGATTGAGGACACTGGCCAAAGTAGTACGGCGTTAACTTCCAGCCCTTCCAAACAGTGCGCTGTAGAGTTTCTTATCTCGGCCATAGACGTCGGTGCGGAATTCGATGCCGTTGTCGGAGGCGAAGGCTGTGGCATAAACCAAATGGATGGGGATTTTCTGGGGCAGAACCACTTTCGTGGTTTGGCCATCAGCCCAGATGCCGTTGATTTCACCAGATGACATGCCTTTCTTGTCGCCGAGCAATTTATACGCGAGGTCTCCCGGGCGCGACAGACGGATGCAGCCGTGGCTGAAGGCGCGGGTGGAGTTTGCAAATTTGTCTTTTGCAGGCGTGTCGTGCAAGTAGATGTTATGCTTGTTGGGCAACATGAACTTAACTTTGCCGAGGGCGTTTTTTGCACCTGGTTTTTGACGGAAGGTGAAGGGGAAAGAGCCGCCGCCATAGCCCGACCAATTGACTGATCCCCAGTCCGCCAATTTTCCGTTGGCGAAAAGTTCGAATTCATCGGCGTAGTGATAGGGGTCGGCTTTAATTTTCGGCAGCATCTCCTTGGTGGCGATGGAATAGGGAACTGTCCACGTTGGGTTGAGTTCGACGTATTCCAATTCGTCTGAGAATTCTGGTGTTTGTGTTGCAACCGCACCCACAACCACATTCATGCGTTCAACTTCATGGTTGGCCACTACCCACTGCAATTCATAGGCGGCGATGTTGACCATGAAATGCTCGTCGCCCAGATTGTCGGGCATCCAGCGCCAGCGCTCCATGTTGAGGATGATCTGCTTGCGGCGCTCTTCTGGCGGAATGTTCATGGCGACAACGGTTTGTTTGCCGAACAAGCCCTTGGCCTCGAGGCCGTGGCGCACCTGGAATTTTTTGACGGCTGCGGCCAAAGTGCCGTCATAGGCGTTGGAACCACCTTCGGGTCCTTCATAGTCGCCGGTGAAGGCGAGGAGTTCCCGCACCTTGCCCATACGGGCATCGGTCTGTCCGGGCTTTAATGTGGCGCCCTGGTTGATGACGGGCCAGTCAATGCCCTGCTCCACCGCAGCGGTGTAGGCTTTCAACATGCGCTTCAAGCCCTGGTAATGGCGATTGCGCGGTTCGAACGAGGCGAGGAATTTTCCAGGGTCGCGTTGTTTTTTCAGTTCTGTCAAGACGCGCAATCCATCGATGGTTTTGCGGCTGCGGAACAAATTTGGATCAACTTTCTGTGGGGACACGCGACCGATTTTCAAATCAGCGGCATAGGCGATGAAGAAAGCAGAAAAATAAAGTTCGCCTTCGGCAGCGGCACGGGCGTCATCAGGGTTAGCGCCATCGCGCAATTGGGCCAAAGCGTCGGCGGGGTAATCTTGCGGGTTCAAGCCATCATAATGGGATTTGGCCAAGCGCTGCAGAAACGGCGTCATGCGGCCGGTGTTGGCCCAATAAATCGAGCCGCCCTGTTTGACATAATGGGCCTGCAGGGTGGCGCGAACCCGCTCCAACGGCAAAGGCAAACGACCACTGCCGGAGAGAATGGAAGCGATTTCAGAGCGCACGGCTTCAGCTGGCGCGACTGCCTTTGCGGGCAACGCGCCCAGCAGCACCAACATGACCATTGAAATCAAAAGGCGAAGCATCGTCATACCATCATCTCCAAATCGAATCCCCGGTTATAGGCTATCTGAAATCAAACATTGAGTAAAAGATACTCGCGCTCCCAAGAGCTGATGACGCGGCGGAAATGTTGCATCTCCTCAAATTTGACGTCCTGATAGGCTTCAACAAATTTTTCGCCAAGCACCATCTTGAGGGCTTTCGTATAGTTCAGTTTATCGAGGGCTTCATCCAAACTGATCGGCAAAGTGTGGGCGTAACGGTAGGCTGATCCGGTGACGGGTTCTGTCGGTTTCAGTTTCTCCACCATGCCGAGATAGCCACAGGCCAGCGATGCGGCAAACGCGAGGTAGGGATTGGCGTCAGCACCCGTGATGCGGTTTTCGATGCGCGTGTTGGCGGGATCAGAGGATGGCACGCGCAATGGAACGGTGCGATTGTCAATGCCCCAGTGAACGTTTGTGGGGGCGTCGGATTCCGGAACAAGGCGGCGGTAGGAATTCACATTGGGCGCGAACAACGGCAAGGCCGCTGCGATGTAACGCTGCAAGCCGCCAATGTGGTTGTGGAACATCTTGGAGAACTTGCCATCCTTGCCCACAAATATGTTTTTTCCGGTGCGGGCATCAAGAACCGACTGATGGAGGTGCATCGATGAGCCCGGTTCATCGGCATGGGGCTTGGCCATGAAGGTTGCGAACATATCATGTTTCAATGCGGCTTGGCGCACGGTGCGTTTGAACAGGAATACTTGATCCGCCAGTTCAAGCGGGTCGCCATGGTTGAAATTGATTTCGAGTTGTGCGGGGCCGCTTTCATGAGACAGGGTGTCGACGTCGAGTTCCTGCGCTTCGCAGTAATCATAAATGTCTTCGACGACGGGGTCGAAGTCATTGGCGGCGTCGATTCCGTAAGCTTGGCCACCGGGTTCTTTGCGACCTGATCGTCCGACTGCGGCTTCCAAGGGGTAGTCTGAGTCAGGGTTGCGCTTGACGAGATAGAATTCCAATTCCGGGGCTACAACGGGCCGCCAGCCTTTTTCTTTGTAGAGAGCAAGAACGCGCTTCAACACGTAACGCGGTGAAATCAAAACCGGCTCATCATTCAGGTGGTAAGCATCGCAAATCACTTGGGCGGTGGGCTCTGTGTACCACGGCACCATGCGCACGGTGTCGACATCAGGTTCCATGTAAATGTCGATGGCGGAGTCGCTGACGGCATCGGTGTCTTGCACGTAGCGGCCGTTGATTGTCAGTGTAAAAACTTCTTCCGGAATACGGAGACCACGGCTGCGTTGGCCTTTCAGGAATTTTTTAGGGGGGAGAATTTTACCCCGCGCGGTGCCGGACATGTCGGGGACGAGGCATTCAACTTCACTGATCCGTCGTTGTGTTATGTAATCTTCGAATTTCTGATGGCTCATGACACCCTGCTGATTTGGTCCTGGAAAAGAGCATAACCTGCTTTCTTGTGGTTTCCAAAGGGGGGGCTTAAGAAATGTCCATGAACCGCCCTTCCCTCACATCGCAATCCTACTATCAAGTCTCCGCCAATCAGTCGCTTTCATACACTGCATTGCGCGGTGATGTGACCGCTGATGTTGTTGTGGTCGGGGCGGGGTACACTGGGCTTTCAGCCGCGCTGGAATTGGCGGAGGCGGGTTTTAAAGTTGTGGTGTTGGAAGCAGGCACCGTTGGTTCTGGTGCATCGGGGCGCAATGGCGGTCAGATTTGTACGGGCTTTTCACCGGGCCAATCACGACTGGTGGCGCAACTTGGGAAAAGTGATGCGTTGAAATGTTTTGCAATTGCCGAGGATGCCAAGCGGCTGATTGAGCAGCGCATTGCGAAGTACAATATTAAGTGTGGCTTGCAATGGGGGTATCTGCATTGCGCGGTGAAACCTGGTCGTGAACATGAGCTTCGGGCATGGAAAGATGAAATGGATGCGTTGGGTTATGAGGGATGCGACGTTTTGTCGAAGGTTGAACTCGAAGAAAAATTAGGCACCACGCTTTATCACGGCGCACTGCGTGAGGCGCGGGCGGGACATTTTCATCCGCTGAATTATTGTCTGGGATTGGCGCAGGCCGCGGTGGCGGCGGGCGCGGTGATTTTTGAACGCTCGCCGGTGGTGGAAATGGGTACGGGTGGGCAGCCTTGGGCGCGAACAGCGCATGTCAAAGTGTCGGCGAAGTTTATGGTCATTGCGGGCAATGCTTATCTGGGTAAAACTGTGAAAGCACTTTATGGCCGCGTGATGCCAGTGACGAGTTTCATTGCGACAACAGAACCTTTGGGCGCTGATATTGCAACATCGCTGATCCGCGACAACGAGGCCGTCGCTGATACCAACTTCATCCTCGACTACTTCCGACGCACGGAAGACAATCGCTTATTGTTTGGCGGTGGTGCGAATTATTCAACGCTGGAACCGACCGATGTTGGCGTATTCATGAAAAAGAACATGGTGAAGGTGTTTCCGCAGTTGCGCGATATTAAAATCGAACATGCATGGGGTGGCTATATCGCCATCACGTCCAATCGCTTGCCGGACTGCGGGCGATTATCGCCGACGACATATTATGCCCATGGGTATTCCGGGCAAGGTGTGGCACTGGCGGGCATGTATGGGAAGTTGATGGCGGAAGCCGTTCGCGGCGCGGCTGAAAAGTTTGATCTGCTGGCACGGGTGAAGCACCTGCCCTTCCCCGGCGGGTCAGTGTTGCGCACGCCGCTGCTGGTGGCGGGCATGTTGTATTACCGGATGAAGGATGCGTGGGGTTAAGCCCGCGCACCTTTCTGCCACGCCTTCAGACAAATATACTCCATCACCAAAGCCGAAGCAGCGATTGACGTGATCTCTGCGTGGTCGAACGGTGGAGAGACTTCGACCATGTCCATGCCGACGAAATTTACAGTCTTCAGTTTTCGGATGATGGATGCGGCTTGATGATAGGTCAGGCCGCCGGGGATTGGTGTTCCCGTGCCGGGGGCTGCTGAAGGGTCGAGGCAATCGATATCAAACGTCAGGTAGGCTTTGGATGTGCCGACTTTGTCGCTGATGATTTTGGCGAGTTGGTCTGATGTTGAACCATGCACTTCGTCAGCGAATATGATGCGAATGCCATCGGTGGTTTCGCCGACGAAGCTAGTGCGGATGCCGATTTGAACTGATTTCGCAGGGTCGATCAGACCGTCGCTCAGTGCGTAGCCAAACATGGTGCCGTGGTCGATGCGGCCGCCGGAGTCGGGTTCCATATCGCGGTGGGCGTCGAAGTGCACGAGTGCGAGGGGTCCGTGCTTTTTGGCGTGGGCTTTCAAAAGTGGATAAGAAATATAATGATCGCCGCCGAGTGCGATCATTTCTGCGCCGGACGAAATAATATCGGTTGCGTGCTTCTCCAGTGTGGCGGGGAAGTTTTCTTTGAGGCCCCAATCGAAGAAGCAATCACCGTAGTCAATGACCCCCAGCGTATCGAAGGGATCAAAGTTCCAAGGGTAAACCGGTCCCCAGGCATTTTCAGCTGACGCCTGACGAATGCCTGCGGGGCCAAGGCGCGTGCCGGGGCGATGGGTAACAGCTTGGTCGAAAGGAATGCCCGTGACTGCAATATCGACGCCTGTGAGGTCACGTGTGTATTTGCGGCGCATGAACGATTGGGCACCTGCGTATGTGGCTTCCCAGCGCGTTCCTTTAATCGTCTCACGGCGAAACGCCTCATCGCCCGGGGTGAAGCCGAGCTTGTCCATTTCAAGGGCCATTCAGAAGTTTCCTGTCATCGTCAATTTTCCAGTTCCAACGTCATTCCAAACGCGCACGCAGCGCAGCGAAGTGAGCGATTTGGAACCCAGCTAAGCTTTCTATCATAAGCGGGGTTCCAAATCACTCGCTCCGCTGCGCTACACTCATGTTTGGAATGACGGCTAAACTATTCCGTAAGTATGAGCGAGTCTTCTGGCTGCCAGTAGACCCACACTTTGTCGCCACGCTTGGCGTTTGCACCGGCTTCGCGGCGGTCATTCTGGACGTTGATGGAGACGTGTGAACCGTCGGCAAGTTCGGTGACAACCTCGCTCCAGTCACCGTAATAGGCGACGTCGGTGACCGTCGACTCCGCGATGATGGCACCTTTTTCGGTTGGCTTTTTCAACGCAATCTCGACTTTTTCAGGACGTACGGCAATGGTGACTTTGCCGTTGCAGGTTTTGTCAGTTGGAATGGCGCATTTGCCAATGCCTTTGCTGTCAAGGTTCAGCACCCTGCCCTTTTGTGACAACACTGATGCTTCAAACATATTCACCTTGCCGATGAAGTCCGCCACAAATTTGTTCGACGGCTTTTCATAAAGTTCGGACGGTGTTGCCAATTGTTGCACTGCCCCTTTGTCCATGACGGCGATGCGGCCTGCCATGGCGAGGGCTTCGTCTTGGTCGTGTGTCACCATAATGAAGGTGATACCGACGGTTTGTTGCAGGCGTGTTAATTCGAGTCGCATGTCATCGCGCAACTTCGCATCAAGTGCCGAGAGTGGTTCGTCGAGCAGCAACACTTTTGGGCGCTTCACCAGCGCACGGGCCAAGGCCACGCGTTGACGCTGGCCGCCAGACATTTGGTCGGGCTTGCGGTCGGCCAAGTGTGCAAGCTTGGTCATTTCCAAACCTTCGCCGACACGGCGTTTCACTTCATCTTCGGCAACACCCGTGACGCGCAGGCCGTAAGCCACGTTGTCGGCCACGGTCATGTGCGGGAACACGGCATAGGATTGGAACACCATGTTGGTGGGCCGCTTGTTGGGCGGGGTGAACGCCATGTCTTCGCCGCCAATATAAATTTGTCCTTCAGAAGGTGAATCCAAACCGGAGATCATGCGCAGCAACGTGGTCTTGCCGCAGCCTGAGGGACCGAGGAGTGCGAAGAATTCATTCTGCTGAATATCAAGCGACACGTTATCAACTGCGACCACGCCGCCCGGATAACGACGCCATACATTTTTTACGGAAACAATTGGCTCGGCCATATTAGTGTCCAGACTTTTCAGGGGCTTGCAGTTTCATGGCAAGCACTGTTGCAGCAATGGTGATGAGAATGAGCACGGTCGACGCGGCGTTGACTTCATATTTCACACCGGTTTTGACCATGGAATAAATCTTCACGGGGAAGGTAACAGTTTCAGGGCCTGCCGTAAAAAACGTAATGACGAAATCGTCGAGTGACAACGTGAAGGCCAGCAGCGCGCCGGAGATCAGACCGGGCTTCATATAAGGCACCAGAATTTTGGTGAAGGTTTGCCATTCACTGGCACCCAAGTCCTTCGAAGCCTCTTCCAACTGCTTGTTGAAACCCACGAGACGCGAGCGCACGACGATGGCCACAAAAGGAAAGCAGAAAGCGATATGGGCGATGATGATGGTGGCCAAGTTCAGCGGCCAGACTGCGGTTGCGAACACAGACGTGAAACCTGCCGCATTAAAGAACATCAATAGCGCAACACCCATGCAGATTTCAGGAATGACGATGGGCAAGCCCATTGCCGCTTCATAGATCGGCTTTGCCGGAAATCTGAACCGCCACAGCAATACAGCGACCATGGTGCCGAGAATGGTTGCGACGATTGTGGTGATGAAAGCGATCGTCAAGGAATTGATCATCGCATCGAAGATGGACTGGTTGTTCCAGGCTTTTGGATAATTTTCCAAAGTGAAGCCACGCCAGACGCCGCCACGATTTTGAATGTTGAAGGAAAATGCGATGAGGGTAAAAATAGGCACGTAAAGCACAAACAGTGTTGCGGCGAAAAGAATTTGCAGCCAGCGGCGTTTGCCAAATTCGAGCGGGCCGACGCCGGGTTTCAGTTTGTCGGAGAACATCAGCCACGCACTCCCTTGGACTGGCTCTGATAGGCCCATTGGCCGAAGAGCACGATGAAGGTGAGGAACATCAGAATGAACGACAAGGCCGCACCGAAGGGCCAATCATTTGAAGAACCGAATTGGGCTTGGATGACGTTGCCGATCATCCACGATCTTGTCCCTCCCAACTCGTCAGAAATCAGGAACATGCCGAGGCAGGGAATGAACACAAGAATGATGCCCGTCACCACGCCGGGCATGGTGAGGGGGAGCGTGATTTTGCGGAAAGTTTGGAATTGCGATGCGCCCAAATCCAAACTCGCTTCAAGGAAGGATTTGTCGAGGCGTTCGATGGTGGAATAGAGAGGTAAAATCATGAAGGGTAGAAAGACATAGACGAGACCGAATATGACTGCGGGCGTAGTGCCCAGCATTTCCAATTTTGGAATGCCGAACAAGCCAGTGAAACTGTTGATCACACCATTAGCCCCCATCACGGTTTTCAAGGCATAGGTGCGGATCAAAAGATTGATCCAAAACGGCAGAACAATCAGCAGCAAAGCGAGGGGACGCCATTTTTCGGGCATGAAACAGATGCCGAAGGCGATGGGGTAGCCCACCAGCAAGCAGGCCAGTGTAGCAAGGCCACTCCACAACAAGGTGCGCAGAAAAATCGAGATGATGTCAGGGTTCAAGGCCCGCGCGTAATTTTCAAGTCCCGTGAGATATGAATACTCAGTAATCGACACTTGGCCATCAATGACAGCTTTTGACGAAAAGGATAGAACCAGAAGAAAGCCGAGGGGAATGAGAAAAAAGATCAGCAGCCATAAGCTGCCCGGTGATGCCAAAGTTGCGAAAACGCGACTGTTGCTTTTCCACTCTTCCAAGATTGAAGCGTCCCCTTGTTGTTTTGCGAGAGGTTAGTCTGAAAAGTGGTGGCGGGGCAATGGTTGGTGGGGGGAAAGTTTGGTGGAGTGACTTCCCTCACCTGCCTCGCGATGTTCGGCGTCCTCTCCCGCAAGCGGGAGAGGTGAAGCACTTCACTTCTCCCGTTTACGGGAGAAGGTGGCGAGCGCAGCGAGACGGATGAGGGGCTGACCCTTAAGCCGCTTGTATTGCCGTCCAGATTTCGTCACGCACTTTGGCGGCTTCTTCGCCGAGATAGTTGCCGTACTCACACTTCGCGAGAATATCATCTGGTGGGAAAATTGCCGGATTTTCTTTGTAAGCCCCATCCATCAATTCCTTCGCGGCCTTGTTTGGTGTTGCATATTGAATTGTTTCCGCGATGTGCTTGCCTGCGTCTTTATCAAAGAGATAGTTGATAAATGCATGGGCATTTTCGGGGTGTGGTGCGCCTGTTGCAATGGCCAGCGTGTCTTCCCAGACGTTCGAGCCCTCCTTTGGCACAACATAAGTGATGTCTTGATCTTCAACCATGACCTGCGCAATGTCGCCATTATACTCAACGCAAAGGTCTACTTCGCCTTGAGCGAGAAGGTCTTGGCCGTTGTCGTCGGCATATTTTTTGACCAGTTTCTTATTTGCAATCAGTAGGTCTTTGGCCTTGTTCAACTCGTCGATGTTGGTGGAGTTGTAGCCCAACCCCAGGAATTTCAACGCTATGCCGAGGGTGTGTTCCTGATCGCCCATGTGGGAAATGCGACCCGCATTCTTTTCATCCGTCAACACCGAGGCCCAGCTGTCGATGGTACCTTCAACCTTTGACTTTCGATAGCCAATGCCGACTGTGCCCCACATATAGGGCAATGACCACTTGCGGCCTGGATCGAAAGATGGGTTCATGAAGGCTGGATCAACGTTGGCGATGTTTGGAATCTTGCTGTGATCCAGAGGGATGACAGCATTGGCCTTGATCAAGCGTTCCAGTGTGTTTGACGGCGGCACGATGACATCATACCCTGGGTTACCTGCCTTTAACTTTGTGAACAACTCGTCGCCATCAGCGAACAAATCGAGCTTCACTTCGATGCCGGTGGCGGCATTAAAATCAGCCAATGTGTTGGTGCCGATGTAGGTGTCGTAGTTGTAGAATGTCAGTTTCTTTTCTTCGGCGGACATGGCGTTGCGCGGCATAAATGCCAAGGCAGCAAACATGCCGGAGCCCTTCAACACGCTGCGGCGGGATGGGCGGAATTTTTGTTGGATCAAAGACATTTATTAAAACCCCTGGTTTTTTGGTTTCTGGAACTGAACCAAAGTCGAGTCTGGCCCAGCATTGTGTTACAATCACATCTCAGATTTCACATTTTCGTAGGTTTTGTCCAGCGCTGTTCTAGCCAATTTGATCAAATCATCAATTTGCTTTTCTGTAATGCAAAACGGTGGGGCCAAAACCATGGTGTCCCAGCAGGCGCGCATCACCAACCCAGTGTTGAAACTGTGGTCGCGGCAGATGGTGCCGACGCGACCTGAATCGTGGAAGCGTTCGCGCTTTGCCTTATTTTTAGACAGTTCGATGGCACCGATCAGCCCGACAGACCGGGTTTCACCGACGATTGGGTGATCATTGAGACTGGCCAAAGCTTTGTTAAAGTATGGGCCGAGTTTGGCCACGCGCTCCACCAGTTTTTCATCTTCGATGATCTCGATGTTTTTCAGTGCCACTGCTGAGGCCACGGGGTGACCGTCGTAGGTCATGCCGTGGTTGAAATCGCCACCCTTGTCGAAGAACGGCTTGATCAGATCGTCAGAGAAAGCCACGGCGCCGATTGGCAAATAACCTGACGACAGGCCTTTGGCCATGTTGATGATGTCTGGTTCATAGCCGAAGGTTTCAAAACCAAACCAGTTGCCGGTGCGTCCAAAACCGCAAATCACTTCGTCGGAAATAATCAGCACGCCATATTTGCGGCAGATGCGTTGAATTTCGGGCCAATAGGTTGATGGCGGAATGAGAACGCCTGCAGCCCCTTGAATAGGTTCACCGATGAAGGCACCGACGTTGTCAGGCCCCAATTCGAGAATTTTCTTTTCCAGTTCAGCGGCTGCGAGAAGGCCGAATTCTTCCGGCGTTTTGTCGCCGCCAAAATCATACCAATAGGGTTGTTGAATGTGGTGGAAGCCTGGCAATGGTGTGCCACCCTGCTCGTGCATGCCCACCATCCCGCCGAGGTTTGCGGCGACCCACGTGGAGCCATGATAACCACGCCTGCGGCCAATGATGTGCTGGCGGTAGGGTTTGCCCATGACGGCCCAGTAATGGCGCACAAAACGCACGATGGTGTCGTTGCCTTCAGAACCTGAGTTCGAGAAGAAAATGCGTTGGAATTTCTTTGGCAGTTTCGATGAGATTTTTTCAGCGAGCGCCGTGGCGGGTATCGTCGTGGTTTTGAAGAAGGTGTTGTAATAAGGCAAGTCCATCATCTGGCGATAAGCCACATCGGCCAGTTCCTTGCGGCCATATCCGATGTTGACACACCACAGGCCTGACATGCCGTCGAGGATTTTGTTGCCTTTACCGTCCCAGATATAAATACCGTCAGCATGGGTGATGACGCGCGGGCCGCCAGCTGCGTGAAAGGCTTTATGATCCGTGAACGGATGAAAATGGTGGGCGATGTCGGCTTTGACAACGTCTTCAATATTAATGTTTTTGGTATGTAAAGTCATGGCTGTTCTCCAACAGAATTCGGCAGTTTAAAGGTGGCGATGTGGAGAGACGTCTAAGGTTTAAAGCCGATACGGGCGCAGTTGACCAGCACGTCGGCTTTGATCGATCGCGCGTTTGTAAAGGTATGGTCAGCTATGATCATGTGGAGAGTATCGCACGGCGGAAGCAGAAGCTCAAGGGAGCGTGTGAAGCAAAGTGGCCCCCCTCACCGCTTCGCGGAGCTCCCCCAGCAAAGCTGAGGAAGCGAGTGAATTTACGCCCTCCCTCAGCTCTGCTGGGGGAGGTGCCCGGAGAGCGGAGGGGGCCCTTACTTCTCTGCCAGTCGCTTGTATTTTAAATACTGTGCGGCACTCACCGGGATCATCGCTGCATAGGCGATGGCGGCCACCAACATGGTTTCCCAAGGATAAGTGATCAGACAAACCACGGCCAGCGCGCCGCCGCCCAAAATGGGGAGTACCAACTCGCGCGGCACCTTTGTTATTGTTTTACCACTGAAGGTGGGAACACGGCTGACCATGAGAAGTGCTATGGCAACAATGTAAGGTGCTATCCACATGGCATAACGGTGGCCTTCAAGGTCTCCTTGCCAAAAGCCGAAATACAACGGCGCCAGGGCCAACCCGGCCCCTGCAGGTGCGGGCATGCCGGTGAAGAAGGCGTTGGCGTAGGCTGGTTTTAGCGGATCTTCGAGTGCGACGTTAAAGCGGGCCAAACGCAGGGCGCAAGCAATGGACAACATCAGACAGAAGATCCAACCGAGCGGGCGCATTTCGTTGAGTGCCCAGAAGTAAATGAGGATGGCCGGAGCGACGCCAAAGTTGACAAAATCGGCGAGTGAGTCGAGCTCTGCACCGAATTTAGAAGTACCCTTCAACATGCGGGCCAAGCGGCCATCGAGCGCGTCCAGAAACACCGCCAGAATAATCGCCCCAACGGCCACTTGAAAGCGCCCCTCAAAGGCCAGACGTATGGCCGTGATTCCGCTACACAACGCCAAAAGTGTGATCAAATTCGGCAGCAAATAGCGAATGGGCACGGGCTGAAAGGTTTTGCGGGGGGGCGGCTCTTTCACGTGCTCAACCTTTGACGCTGAGACGCGCGGCACCTTGCACCGCAAAATCCGCCAACACGGTTTCGCCAGCTACGGCGCGTTGGCCCACGCAGACAAGCGGTGCCACGCTGGTTGGCAAATATACATCAACGCGGCTGCCGAAGCGGATCAGGCCAAAGCGTTGTCCCGCTTGCAGGCTGTCACCATTTTCCACAAACTTCACGATGCGACGTGCAACAAGACCTGCGATTTGGACTGCGCCAATGCGAGTACCGTCGTCGCGTTCGATGGTGAAGGCCTGGCGCTCGTTGTCTTCGCTGGCCTTGTCGAGTTCGGCATTGACGAATTTTCCGGGAATGTAACTGAGTTGCGCGATGCGGCCTGCCATGGGTGAGCGGTTCACGTGCACATCAAACACATTCATGAAGACGGAAATGCGGGTGTGCTTTTCGCGCGGCAAATCCAATTCCGGTGGAGGGATAACTTCAACAATGTGGCTGACCTGGCCGTCAGCGGGTGAAATGACGAGCGATTTTCCAACTGGGGTTACACGCTCAGGGTCGCGGAAGAAGTAGGCGCACCATGCGGTAAGGATCACGCCGATCCATGGCAACAACGGCACTTGGAGCCAAAACAGAACCAATGTCACAGCAGCAAAAATCGCGATGAAGCGCCAACCCTCCCGGTGGATGGGGGCAAAGGAAGAAGTGATGCTGTCAAAAATGGTCATGTGGGTCCGCTTTGATTGTTCGCGGCACCGTCTACAGCATGATGATCAAAAACAAAAGCCGCCTGCACAGTCCCACCTGTGCAAGCGGCTTTTTCAGAATAGCTCCTTCCGAAGCTATTCGAAGCTTAGTTCAAGCCACCCATGCGGCGTGGCTGGAATGGCAACACAACGGCGTTGAAGTCGTTGGCAACATGACCAAAGGTGTTGGCGAAGACCGGGGCATGGAACGCTGGTGTAGCAGCGGCTAAGGCTTCGGTTACCACAGCCGTTCCGTAGGAAATGGCCTGGAACATGTCGTTGCCGACTTCCACCAATTCGAACTTCAGACCGATGATGCCATTGGCACCCATGGCTTTGGCGCTTTGAAGCATTTTTGCTTCGGCTTTTTCGCGCACTTCCAGCAGGCCGTCTGCAACGTCGTTGGCGGTCATGTGTTCCAAGGCGCGGTGGCCTGCAGTGGAGTTCTTGCTGATGCGACGCGACCACATGGCCGAACCGCGTACAACGCCGAGTGTCTCTTCGACAACATGACCGGCGATGGTCTCTAAAGTTGATACTTTCATTTGACTTAGTCCCCAAATTTTTGGCGTTGCCCCTTCTTGTGTCGGGTGCTTACCGCCGGTTGATTTTTTCCCCCACGTTGTCCGTGGCATGAGTTCACACTGCGCCGCAAACGTAAATAAAACCCGACTTGCGGCAGGTTTGAATCAAGTTTTAGATGAATTTGGTTCAAATCTTCGGAGCAGCGTTAACAACGGATTCCGCCGCATGATTACCGATGTGTTGATTCAGAAAGTGTTGAGGATAACCGCGCGTTCGGCCTCAAATATCCAGCGCTTCGATGTTGGCGAAAGCGGCGCGCAGGGCTTTTGACCATTCTGTTGAGAGCATTTTGAAATAGGGGTCGTCAGGGCCGATGCGTTTGGTGTGCTCGACCTTCAATGAGTCCGTTTCATAGGTCAGCAGATCTATGGGGAGGCCGACGCTAAGGTTTGAGCGCAGCGTTGAGTCAAATGACAGCAGCACCATTTTGGCAGCTTCACCCAGTTCCATTTCGCTGCGGGCGACACGATCCAGAATGGGCTTTCCATATTTGTGTTCGCCAATCTGGAAAAACGGCGTGTCGGGTGTTGCTTCAATAAAGTTGCCTGCGGCGTAGATATTGAACAGCCTTGGGCGTTCGTTGCCGATCTGGCCACCAAAAATGAAGCTGGCGGCGAAGGCTTCGCCATTCGACGTGAGGTGGGCTTCGTCCACCGCTTTAACGGCGCGGATGGCATCGCCCACCACATGGGCAGCTTGGAACATGGTGACACAGTTCAACAACGTGTCGCCGGTTTCTGGGGGATGCAGGGTTTGTTCCGACAACACGCTGACCACGGCTTGGGTCACGGCGAGGTTTCCCGCGGTCAGCAGGATGAACACGCGGTCACCCGGAAATTCCCACGTATAAAGCTTCTTGAATTTGCCGACATTATCAACGCCCGCATTGGTGCGCGTGTCGGCGGCCATGACCAAGCCCTTTTCCAGTAACATTCCAACGCAGTAAGTCATGAATCAAGCGTCCCGTGAGTTATTGCGTCACTGTTGCGAAATTTCCACGCGAACTTCAACCCTCATGTGTTCAGCGCCGCTGCCGCCGCGTCGTGTGCCGCGCACCGGGGCGACCGAAGCGGCATCCAGTCCTGAAGCAACCCGCACATAATGGTCAGTCGGACATTGTCCATTGGCCGCATCAAAACCAATCCAGCCCAAATCAGGCACCAGAAATTCAGCCCAGGCATGGGCGGCGGATGATGATGCCCCTACCCCGGTTACGAGGTAGCCTGTGACATATCGGGCGGGAATGCCGAGGTGGCGGGCGACTGCCACCATGATGTGGGCGTGGTCCTGACACACCCCACGCTTTGCCGCGAAGGCCTCGGCTGCCGTTGTCTGAACATCTGACACGCCGACCACGTAGGCGACAGTGCCGTGAATCTCTTCCATCAGGCTGTGAGCCAATTTCAGCACATTATCCTGCTTTGACACGCGCTCCGCCAGTCGTACGAGTGCTGCTCCTGCTTGTGTTGTGGGTGTATGCCGCAGATAAACGACATCAGGCACCGTTGAAGGCAAGCCTTTGACCAACCCCGTTGCATCCTCGGTTTCAACTTCGCCCGATGCTGTGATGACCACATCGCCAACGTGGTTGAACATGGTGATCAGATGCGTGAGGTTGCCAAAGCCATCGGTGTAAGCGAGACCGCTTTCAAAACCCGGGGCAGTGATTGCCCAAGACAAGGCGCGCTGGGTGGCAAAATCAATCGGCTGCAGTTGCAACCGCTGCACCAGGTAAGCCGGAGTGGCGTCGTAACTATAATGGGTCTCGTGATGAATTATAAGTCGCATGGTGTTCACGGGAAGTTATAGGTGAAGCCAATATCGCGGGACAGCGTGACATTGGCGGTGATGAACTGCTGCACATATTCGTGCAGGCCGCTTTGAAAAATATTCTCCATTTTGCCGTTGCGCAGGCGGTTCATGGTAGCGGCGGCCTGGTCATGAATGGGGTAACGTTGTCCGTGCAGATTCGCGAGGCCGTCCAAGGCTGTGTTGATCCATTGATAGCTGAACAGCAGTGAGCGTGGCATTTGCTCTCGGAGGATCAGGAACTCGGCCACCAGCCACGGCTTATAGCCACTGTCTTTGTAGAACCAGCGATAGGCGCGATGGGCGGAAACGCTGCGCAGGATTTGCGCCCATTGGTGCATATCCAGTTCGCTGCCGACATCGGACGGTTTGGGCAGGAGTATGAAATATTTCACGTCGAGTATGCGGGCGGTGTTGTCAGCGCGCTCGATGAAGTTTCCAAGTTGGCTGAAGTAATAGTTTTCGTTGCGCAACATGGTGCCCAACACGGCTCCCCGGAATGACATCGAGCGTTGCTTCACCCAATCGAGAAACACGGGCAATCTGTCAGACGTCAAATCCGTTGGCTTGACCGCGACCAATTCGTTCCAGGTGGAGTTGATGCTTTCCCACACATCGCGCGTTAACGCGGTGCGCACGGCGCGGCCGTTGTTGCGGGCGGTGCGGACAACGGATTTGATGCTGGAGGGATTGCTTTCATCCAAGATCAGAAAATTGACGACTTGTTGCGCCGTGATGTCCTTATGCGTGGCCATGTAGGTCGGTTCGCATGCAGCACTAAGCAGGGTTGAATGCCACTCGTCCCGATGGCCTTCGATGGCACCGGGCATCAGCGAAATGCGGTGGCCCACTTCCAAAAGGCGCGCCATATTTTCCGCACGCTCCATGTAGCGCGACATCCAGTAAAGCGATGATGCGGTGCGTCCGAGCATCAGTCCTCCAACACCCAGGTGTCTTTGGTACCGCCGCCTTGACTGGAGTTGACGACCAGCGAGTCTTTTTTCAACGCCACACGTGTCAAGCCGCCCGGTGTGATGCGCACGCGGTCGCCCGATAAGACGAAGGGGCGCAAGTCCACGTGGCGGGGGGCAACGCCGGACGCCGTGTAAGTAGGAACGGTTGAAAGTGCCAATGTGGGCTGGGCGATGTAATTCGACGGGTTGGATTTCAATTTGGCGCGGAAGGCTTCGATTTCCTTTTTCGACGATGTCGGCCCCACCAACATGCCGTAGCCGCCCGAACCGTGGACTTCTTTCACGACCAGCTCGTGCAGGTGTTCGAGCACATATTTCAAAGCATCCGCTTCGGAACAGCGCCAAGTCGGCACGTTTTTCAGCAGCGGCTTTTCGCCCGTGTAAAATTCGATCACATCGGGGATATAGGTGTAGATCGACTTGTCATCAGCGATGCCAGTGCCCGGGGCGTTTACGATGGTGACCTGCCCCGCCCGATAGAGATCAAACAGTCCCGGCACTCCGATGTGCGAGTCAGGCCTGAAGGTCAGGGGGTCGAGGAACGAGTCGTCGATACGGCGATAGACGACATCGACGCGTTTTGGCTTCTGCGTGGTACGCATATAGAGTGCGCCGTCGGATACAAACAAATCATCGCCCTGGCACAGTTCAGCGCCCATTTCGTCGGCCAAGAAGGCGTGCTCGAAAAATGCCGAGTTGTGAATGCCGGGGGTGAGCACAACGATTGTAGGGTCGCCCTTGCAAGCCAATGGTGCAACACTGTCCAATGTCTTGCGCAGCAATGCCGGGTAGTTCTCAACCGGGGCCACGCGCTGGTGGGCGAACAGCGCCGGAAACAGTTGCATCATTGTTTCGCGGTCTTCCAGCATATAGGACACGCCGGAAGGGGTGCGGCAATTGTCTTCTAGGACGTAGAATTCATTCTCGGCGATGCGTACGATGTCAGTGCCGATAATGTGGGCATAAATACCGCGGGCCGGGTTGACACCCATCATTTCCGGCAGAAACGCTGCATTCTGAATAATGATGTCCGAGGGTATGCGCCCTGCCCGCAGAATTTCCTGACGATGATAGATGTCGTGGATGAAGGCGTTGAGGGCCCGCACGCGTTGCTCAATGCCCGCCGACAATCGTCGCCATTCCGAGGCTGCAAAGACGCGTGGGATGATATCAAACGGGATCAACCGCTCCGAGGCTTCATTCTCACCATATACAGCGAAAGTTATGCCTTGACGGCGAAACCGATTTTCCGCTTCTTGAATGGCGCGTTCGGCGTCTTTTTTCTTGAGGGTTTTCAGCCATTCTTCGACGCGCGCGTAAGGGCCACGCGTTGCGCCAGACTTCTCCAGCATTTCGTTGAATAGTTGCCCCATATTGCCGATCGGACCCAATTGTTCTTTGCCGTAATGACAAGCCAAATAAGGCGCTTTGGCAAGTACTTAATTTGCTGAAAATTCAATCAGCGTGTTGAATAGTTATGCGACGGACGCTTTTTCCAGATTTGCTTCCAGCTTTTTGCGGGCCTCATCAACTTCGCGCTGGCGGTTCCACATGCGGGCGTAAAGGCCCTTTTTGCGAAGCAGCGACAAGTGGGTGCCACGCTCGGCAATCAAGCCTTTGTCGAGCACGATGATTTCGTTTGCGTCGACAACCGTTGAAAGACGATGAGCGATGACAACCGTGGTGCGGTTTTTGGAAACGGTTTTCAGTGCTGTCTGAATTTCCTGTTCGGTGAAACTGTCGAGTGCTGATGTAGCTTCGTCGAGCACGAGGATTGGCGGTCCTTTGAGAATGGTGCGGGCGATGGAGACGCGCTGTTTTTCACCGCCCGACAATTTCAATCCGCGCTCACCGACCATCGCGTCATATTGCTTCGGCAAGCTCATGATGAAGTCGTGGATTTGTGCGAGCTTGGCTGCGGCTTCCACTTCGGAGTCGGTGGCATCCGGGCGGCCGTAACGAATATTGTATCTCACGGTGTCGTTAAACAACACGGTGTCTTGCGGCACCATGCCAATGGCTTTGCGCAGGGACTTTTGAGTGACTTCGGAAATGTCTTGGGCGTCAACGGTAATGCGTCCGCCTGTCACGTCATAGAAACGATAAAGCAGCCGCGAGATGGTGGATTTGCCCGCACCGGATGGGCCGACGATGGCAACCGTATGGCCCGCAGGCACATCAAAGGAAATGCCTTTTAAAATCGGGCGTTCCTTGTCATAGGCAAAGCTTACATCATCGAATGAGAGAGCGCCCTTGGCCGCCACAAAATCAGGCGCGCCGGGCTTATCTTTGATGTCGGTATCCTCACCCAACACATCAAACATGCCTTGCACGTCGAGCAGGCCCTGTTTGATTTCGCGGTAGGACGAACCAATGAAATTCAGCGGCATATAAAGCTGGATCATCAGTGCGTTGACCATGACAAAATCACCCAGCGTTGCCGTTTTGGCCTGCACGGCGAGGGCTGCCATGATCATGACGATGGTCAGACCAATGGTGAAAATGAGTGTTTGACCGGCGTTCAAAACTGCCAGCGACGTCCAGGTTTTGATGGCGGCTTTTTCATATTTCGCCATTGATTGGTCGTAGCGTTTAGTCTCATGTTCTTCGTTGCCGAAATACTTGACGGTTTCAAAGTTGAGGAGACTGTCGATGGATTTGGTGCCTGCATCTTGATCCGCCTCATTCATGGCACGACGAATTGCAATGCGCCATTCCGTTGCGGCGTATGTGTAGCCGATGTAGGCAACGACCGTGATTGCGATCGTCAGCGCGTATGCCCAGCCAAAGGACCACGCCAGCAGAGCGCACACGAACAGAATTTCCAATGCTGTGGGAATGGTGTTGAACAGTGCGAACCGCAGGACTGAATCAACGCCGTTGATACCGCGTGACATGATGCGGGAGAGACCGCCGGTTTTGCGGGTGAGATGATATTTCAGGGAGAGGTTATGCAAATGCCTGAAAGTGCGCGACGACATTTCCCGGACAGTGCGCTGACCGACTTTCGCGAACACCGCGTCACGCAACTGCGCAAAGGCCACCATGAAAACGCGGCCCACGCCATAGGCCAGTACCATGAATATGGCAGCCGCCACACCAGCGATAGCAGGTGTGTTGGTTCCAGTGAGCGCGTCGGTTGCCCATTTGAAGGAATAGGGCGTGAGAACTGTGATGACCTTCGACAAGACCAAAAGCAACATGGCAATGACGACGCGGGTGCGCAGGTCCCAGCGGCCCTCCGGCCACAGATAAGGCAACAAACGCTTCATGGTTTCCCACTGGCCTGCCTCGCGCTGGTCCGGCGTCATCGTGGTGTTGGCCATACTCATGGATTTAGTTCTGCTTCGGCGCTGTCAATATCTGGCCCGGGAAAATCTTGTTGGGGTTTTTCAGCTGATCCCGGTTGGCTTCGTAGATGACAGTAAACATGCGGCCTTTGCCGTAAACTTGGCGCGAGAGTTTCCACAGGTTGTTGCCCGGCTGAATGACGAGTTTCCGAGGACCGTCTTCCACAATCACGGGAGCGGCTGCGACTTCAGCGACAGGTGCTGCCACCGGTTCAGTTGCCGCAATCGCGGCAGCGGGTTCCGGCGTCTTTTCAATGGTGACGGAACGGCTGGCAGGTTCAGCCACAGCGACTTGTGATGCTGCAACAGTTGCCGCATCTTCGCGCAGGAACGGCAGTTCAATGCGGCTCAAGACTTTGCCTGCGGTATCGACAGCATCTGCGCGCAGCGTATGGGTGCCGGGAGAAACAGCAGAGGTGCCTTTGAAGCTCCAATTGCCAGCAGCGTCAGCCGAGCCTTCGCCCACAGCAGCGTTATCAACGTAGAAACGAACGGCGGAACCCGGCGCAGCTTTGCCGGAGAACACAATGTTGCCAGCTGCATCATAGTCAACAGCCGTCAGCTGAACATCTTTCGGAGGCGTGGCTGTTGCATCACCTGTTTGCAGTACTTGTGTCGGCGCCACAGGATCAACCTTGGCCACGAGGGCCGGAGCGTTCTGTTTGACTGCCACAATCACTGAGCCTTCAGACTGGGTGACAGCACCATTCTTGCTCATTTCCAGCGTCAGGGCACCGGTTCCCTTGGTCAAGGGCTTAGCGGGAACCAAGACAAACGAGCCATCGGCGTTTGACTTTGTGGTGCCCACGATGTTGCCGTTCCACTTCACAGTGACATCAGCATCCGGTTCGGCACGGCCTGCAATAACGGCATCGCCCGAGCTTTCAACCCGCACAGTGTCGAAGGATGGCAAAATCGCTTTTGCCTTTGGCGTCTCAAGAGCGACGGGTGTTTCAACTTTTGGCGCTTCGACTTTTGGCGTTTCGACTTTGGGCGCATCCGGCTGGGGGACGACGACTGCCACTTCGGCTTCAGGTTTGGGCGTTTCAGGCAAGACTACGATGGCAGACGGTTCGGGTGTTTTGACAACTTCCACCACCGCAGCCGGTTTTTCGGCTTGGTTGGTCCAATAGAGCGTGCCGCCGAGAGCCGCCACGGCCACTGCTGCGATTGAGGTGAAAGTTACAATGGGCTTATTCATGTCAGTTCCATGTTGAATGGGCATGGCAGCCGTCTGCCGTCCAAAGACCCTAGATAGGTGGGATTGAGAGGCTTAATAAGGTGGTTGGCCGCAAGAAGCAAAGATTCGGGGCCATTTATTTTTGGAGTTTCGCCGTATGTCCCCCCCTACCCATCGTTTGTGCGTTTATTGCGGATCTTCCCCCGGCCACAACCCTGACTATGTGCAGGCCGCGCGGGATTTGGGCCAAGCCATGGCGCTGGCGGACGTCGGCCTGGTCTATGGCGGTGGCAGTCTGGGTTTGATGGGCGAAACCGCTCGCGCCGTGATCGCCAATGGTGGCCATGTGACGGGGATCATACCGGAATTTCTGGTGTCGAAGGAACGCATGCAGGACGGCGTGCATGAGTTGATTGTGACTGCAACCATGCACGAACGCAAAATGGCAATGTTTGAGCGCTCCACCGGGTTTGTGGCTTTGCCGGGCGGCATTGGCACGTTGGAAGAATTGGCCGAGATTTTAACCTGGGCGCAGTTGAAGCAACATGCCCGGCCGGTTGTGTTGTGCAACGTCGCGGGGTTTTGGGACGGCTTGTTGGATCTGCTGAAGCACATGACCACGGAAGGCTTCATCCGCTCCGGCTTTGAAGTGAACCTTGATGTGGCCAATGATGCAGACGAAGTGATTTCCGCCTATCAAACCCGCCGTGCCAAAACCCGCGACGTTGTAGGCACGGAAGTTTTGCAGGACAAGCTTTAAGCCGGAACACCGTCACGAACGAGTTTGTAGATAATCGCATCCTGCAAGGCCTGGAACGATGCCTCGACGATATTGGGAGAAACCCCCACGGTAAACCAGCGTTCGCCTGCACCATCGCGGCTTTCGATCAAGACGCGGGTGGTGGCACCCGTCCCGCCATTGAGGATACGGACTTTGAAATCGACGAGTTCCATGTTAGCAATGTGCTTCTGGAATTTGCCAAGATCTTTGCGCAGGGCCACGTCGAGGGCGTTTATCGGGCCGTTGCCTTCGCCCGCATTCAAGAAGGTTTCGCTGCCGACTTTGACTTTGACGATAGCTTCCGAATGCATTTCACCGTCGTGCTGTTCGACTGAGGTTCGGAAGGACAGCACGTCAAAATAATGGGGCACACCACCGATCGTGCGGCGGGCCAGAAGTTCAAATGAGGCATCGGCACCGTCATAGGCATAACCCTCAGCTTCGCGCTGCTTCACTTCGCGAAGAAGAGCATCAAGGCGGGTGTCGTCTTTTGAAACAGCAAGGCCAATGCGTTGCAGTTCCGCCAGCAGGTTGGATTTTCCCGCTTGGTCAGACACAAGAATGCGGCGGCGATTGCCAACAGTTTCCGGTGGCACGTGTTCATAAGTTTCAGGTTCTTTCGCCAGTGCCGAGGCGTGAATGCCGGCCTTGGTGGCGAAAGCGGATTTGCCCACATAGGGCGCTTGCGCATGGGGCGAGCGGTTCAACAATTCGTCAAAGCCGCGCGAGACTGTTGTGAGTTCCTGCAAGCGAGCTGCGTTGATTCCGGTTTCGAATTTCCGGGTGTAGGCTGGCTTGGTACACAGCGTGCCGATGAGTGACACCAGATTGGCATTGCCACAGCGTTCCCCAATGCCATTCAACGTGCCCTGGATTTGGCAGGCGCCTGCCTCTACCGCTGCAAGCGAATTGGCGACGGCTTGTTCCGTGTCGTTGTGGGCGTGAATGCCGAGGTGGGAGCCCGGCACGGTTTTCGTCATTGTACGGACGATTTCACTGACTTCAGATGGCAAGGTTCCGCCATTGGTGTCGCAGAGCACGACCCAGCGCGCGCCCGCGTCATAGGCCGCCTTGGCACAGGCCGTGGCGTAATCGGGGTTGGCTTTGTAGCCATCAAAAAAATGTTCGCAATCCACCAGCACTTCCTTGCCCACAGCTTTTGCGGCGGCAACGGAGTCGCGGATCGCGTCCAAATTTTCCTCGTTGGTGCAACCGAGTGCCACGCGCACATGATAGTCCCAGGCTTTTGCAACGAAACAGATGGCTGCCGAACTTGCGTTGAGCAATGTTTGCAGCCCTGCATCATTAGACACCGAACGCCCGGC
>JANOPL010000080.1:0-5416 GCA_031421835.1 Hyphomicrobiales bacterium
TGACACCGCAACCGATGTAGCAAATCTTGTCAAACGGCGCGTCGCTCCGCACCTTGGCAAGTGCAATCTCAGGCATGACGGTATGATTGGAAAAAGTCGAACACCCCATATAATGATGAATCATCTGCCCTTTGTAGGAAAACCGCGACGTGCCATCCGGCATCAAGCCCTTGCCCTGCGTGGTGCGAATTTTCTGGCAGAGATTGGTCTTGGGGTTGAGGCAATATTCGCACTCCCGACACTCCGGCGTATAAAGCGGAATGACATGATCGCCGACCTTGAGCGACGTAACGCCTGCGCCAACCTCGCGCACAACCCCTGCCCCTTCATGCCCCATGATGGCGGGAAACAGCCCTTCCGGGTCAGCACCCGAAATCGTGAATTCATCCGTGTGGCACACACCTGTGGCCATGATCTCAACCAGAACCTCACCGGCGCGAGGTCCTTCCAAATCTACTTCAACCACTTCAAGGGGTTTGCCAGCTTCAAAGGCAACCGCAGCTCTCGTCTTCATGCCATTGATCCATCAAGCTTGTTGATCGCGTCGACATTGGAGGCCGACGAACCCTTGGGATCAAACGATACGGCCAAATATGCATCGACAATGGCCTTGGCCAATTCAGGCCCAATGACGCGCGCGCCCATGGTGATGATTTGCGCATTGTTGGACGTCGCCGCCTTGCCTGCGGAATATGTATCATGCGTCAAAGCCGCACGAATGCCCGGCACCTTGTTGGCGGAAATGCAAACGCCAATGCCGGTGCCACAGACCAGAATGGCACGGTCATGATCACCCGACTTCACCGCGCGTGCGACCTTGCCGGAAAGATCCGCATAAAACCCGGCCTCGCTCATATTTGTCACCGTCACATCGCTGCGCGTTTTCAAATGCGCTTCAATTACGTCAAGCAGCGGCTTTCCCGCACTGTCAGCACCCAAGGCAATTTTCATGTAACTCTCCATTCCAATTTCCAATCAGATAATCCAAACTCAAGCCAACGCCAAAAGGAATTATCATGTCAGTCAAAGACGCCATCGGGCTTTCCACCAGCTTTCGTAAAACCGTATCGGAAAGCGATGTCTATTTGTTCGCAGGCATCACGGGGGATTTGTCCCCCAACCATGTCGATGAGGCGTTTATGAAATCGACACCCTATGGCGGCCGCATTGCCCACGGCGCTTTGTTGGTCGGCTATATGTCCGGCTGCTCCACCGACATTGTGGCGCAATGTGTGTCATTGAAAAATTTCCAACCCGTGTCATTGGGCTACGACCACATCCGATTTCTAAAAGGCGTTTTGTTCGGCGATACCATCGAACTGAAATACTCAATCTCGTCGGCCGACGCAGAAAAATCCCGCACCATCGCCGACATTACAATCCTCAATCAACGGGGCGAGCTTTGCGCCGTCGCAACCCACATCATGACGTGGCTCAAGCGCTGATGTAACTCTGCAACGCTTTCGCCGTGCCATCACGCCAGACCATGGTCAACCAATCGGCAAAGGCTTTCCGGAAAGTTTCATTCTTGCCAACGTCGCCATAAATGTCGTCCATGCTCAACCATTGCAGAGGATCAGTCTTTGCTTGCAGTGCCAAGGCATTGAGGCGCGGCCAAATCGGATCATTTGCTTCCACAACCTTGCCCGAGTCCGTGGTGCCTGCACAATAGCGACACCACAACGCCGATTCCAAAGCCAAGCCGGAAATACTGCGGCCTGCTTTTAAGTTGTCAGCTATCACTGGTACAATAAACTTGGGCTGGCGATTGGAACCATCAAATGCCAAGCGCCGCTCGGTGTCTCCAATTTTCGGATTTGAGAATCGGCGATGAATAAGTTTGTAATAATCCTGCAAGCTCGTATTCGGAACCGGCATCACGGTTGGGATGATTTCGTCTTGCTCAACCTTTGCAAAGAATGCGCCCACCAATGGATGCTCCATGGCATCGTGCACAAAATGCACGTCCAGCAAACTGCCCGCATAGGCAATGACGGCATGGCCACCATTGAGAACACGGATTTTCATATATTCAAATGGTGTCACATCTTCAACGAACTGCGCACCCACCTTTTCAAACTGTGGTCGTCCGGCCGGGAAATCCCCGGAAATCACCCATTGGATATATTCCTCGCAGAACACGGGCCAGGCATCATCGATGCCAAACTTCTCAAGTGCAAACTTCCGCTCACGATCAGTCGTCGCAGGTGCAATGCGATCAACCATTGCATTTGGGAATGACACTTGGCTTTCAATCCAATCTGCCAAATTTGCATCCGTCAATCGCGCAAGACCCGCAACCGCATTGCGGGTCACGACACCATTATGGGGAATGTTGTCGCAAGACATAACGGTAAACGGCTGCATGCCTTTGGCTTTCCGGGCCCTCAGCCCGTGCAAAATCAAACCAAAAGCCGAGGTTGGTTCATCCGGGTGTTTCGCATCCCGTTGCAACGCTGAATGCGACGGATCAAACTTGCCCGTGGCCGGATTGATCATATAACCGCCTTCGGTGACGGTCAGCGACACAATGCGGATCGCGGGGTCGGCCAGGGTGGCGAGCAAACGCGTGCGATCTGAAGGCGGAATGAAGTCAATCATCGAGCCCGTGACCCGCGCCGAAACACGATGAGCGTCCTGCTCAACAATCGTCGTCAAAAAGTCCTGTGCCGCAAGCTTGTCTCGCATCACTTCATCGTGCGGCATCACCCCCGCGCCAATGATGGCCCAATCATGATCAAGGCCCATGTTGAACAGATCATCAAGATATACCGCCATGTGGGCCCTGTGAAAGTTCCCGACCCCGATGTGCACAATGCCCGGCGTCAACGAGGAACGGGCATAGCCTGGCGTTGCTACCTCAGCTTGAAGCCCACGCACAGTCACAAGGTTCAATTTTGTCATGATCGTCTCAACTCATCCATTGGCCGCCATCGACGTTGAACGTCTGGGCGACAACATAGTCACTTTCAGAACAGGCCAGAAAAATGGCACAGCCCACATGGTCTTCCGGTGTCCCCATGCGTCCATAAGGAACGCCCTCCCCAACCAAACGCTTTTTCTCCCCAAGTGGACGATTTTCAAACTTGGCAAACAGCCCGTCCACAACATCCCACATCGGTGTGTCCACAACGCCCGGCGCAATTCCGTTTACATTGATTTTGTGTTTGATCAAGGCAAGTGCTGCCGATTGCGTCAGCGAGATGACAGCAGCTTTCGAAGCGCAATAAACCGCCACCAGCGGCTCACCGCGGCGGCCGGCCTGCGAAGCAAAGTTGATAATCTTGCCACCCTTGCCGCGCGCAATCATCGACCGCGAAACCGCCGTCATCATAAACAATGTGCCTTTGACATTAATGGCAAACTGCAGATCATAACTTCTCTCGGTTGTTTCAGGAAACGGCCCCATGTCAAAAATAGCCGCCGAATTGACGAGAATATCAACCCCGCCTGCTGTCTGTTCAACGGCCTTCACACAAGCCTCAATCTGGTCGAGCCTGGTCACATCCAAATGAAAGGCAAACGAGCCATTGCCTATACGTTTTGCCGTTTCGTGTGCAAGTTCATACGCGACGTCAGCCACACAAACCCGGGCCCCCTCGCGCGCATAACCGGCGGCCACTGCGGCACCAATACCACGGGCACCACCCGTGATGATGGCTACCTTGTCTTTCAACCGCATCATGAACCGGGCCTTAGAAGTGATTAATTCAACGCGTCCAAGGTTTTGGATCGCTATCCGGGCTTAGCCTATAAAAGCGATCCGAAGCAACGGCTTGCCACGGCCCTTGTTTGCCATCAGGCCAGAGCACTCGAATTTCAGCTCTATCCGCCTGATCCAACCCAAAATGCCACCAACCCAAATGCCCGGACGCATGACCCCCGCCAGATGTGATTTCACGACGGCTAATTTTGTCGCCGCGCTTCACTTCAATCCACGCGCCAATCCCGTCGCGGTTTGCGCCTTGCTGTTCCAACTTCACTTGCAGCCAGTGGCCTGCGGTTTTCGAAGTATTCCGCCATACCTGTGCTGTTGAGCCACGGTTCACCACCACCAAGTCCATCCAACCATCGAGGTTGAAATCCACAACCATGCCGCCGCGCGATGTTTCTGTGCTGGCAACGCCAGCTTTATCTGCCACTTCTATGAATTTGCCGTAAGACTGGCCGAGCAAAAGATTATTGGGGTCTTCTGCTGCAAAGTCGGGCATCTGCGCCACATTGCCTTTGGCCACAAACAAATCCGAAACCGCATCGTTGTTCACATCTTCAAACTGTGCATGCCAAGCCGTCGAGTTACGCAAATCTTCGCCAACAAAAGGCCGATGCGCGGTCACACCTGACGGCCAAGCTGTGTCCTTGTAATCAGGCTTCGGCCTGCCTGTTGCCGCGACCTCTTTCAGGAACTGCAACTTGTTGTCGCCCATCGAGGTCAGGTAATAGTCAGGATAAGTGTCACCGTTGATGTCGTGTGATGCGATGCCCATGCCCCAAATGCGCAAACGCTTCCAACCATCTTTATCAGTGTAAAGCGCCGGGGCCTGATCGGGCACCAACTTCCACATCTGCTCTTCACCGCCTTCATAATATTCGCGGTCATTTGAGATGCGGAGCGAAGGCGTTCCCGAACGATCCCAATCCGTGAACAACATTGAAAGTGCACAATAGCTGGGTGTGAGCGCAATAGGCTTCGTGAACGCAAAGGGTGGCTTCTTCTGGTCAATACGTGCGCGGTGCAGCCAATTGTCAGTACAAGAGCCCCAAGGTGACAGCTCTTCCTTCGGGTTTATATAGTTGCCAATTGCCAGTGTTGGCCACGATGCACCTCTCTCGAATGTCGCAGCAAAAGACACAGACCACGCATCACCGCCATCAAAATTCCAGCGCTTGTTCGCCACTTCAAATTTGCAGTTGCCAAGCCCCCGCATGACCTTGTTTTCACCGACGCGCAAAACGACGAGATCTGGATTGCCATCGGCATCGACATCGATGGGATAAGCGCCCGTGACCTTGTCAAACTCCAAGCCACTCTTTTGCTTTCTAAAGGTAATGGCACCGCCGCGCCTCGACGTGTTGCGAAAGAAAGAAGCTTTACCCTTGCCGCCGGCCGTGAACAAATCGGGCGCACCATCCGCGTTGCAATCAAACGTCGCCGCACCACCACCCACCATATAAAAATAATCACCAGAATAAACCGATGTGACACCAGAAGATTTCGACACCTCTTCGAAGTTCGGCACAACCGGACCAGAGCCCTGCGCAACCAGAGGGGTTGATGAGATGAGGCAAGCCAAGAGGGCCCCTGACAGTAAACGCATTATGTCGTTGCCCTTGTCTTTAACGCATTAACAGCAAGGCCAACACATCTCCCCTGATCCAACCCTCGTTCGACGGCTGCGCGGAAATGAATACCACC
>JANOPL010000081.1:0-4115 GCA_031421835.1 Hyphomicrobiales bacterium
CTGACAGGACTTTTGGGTGGATTGCTGCGCTGGGTGGTGATGGCCAGTTTCACCGGCTATGGCATGATGATGATTGGGCAATCACTGCATGCCTTGTCATTCGCCGCGGCGCATTTGGGCACCATGTATTTTATCCGTCGCATGGTTCCCTTGGAAATCCGCAACCGCGCGCAGGGGCTTTACTCTGCATTGTCTGGGGGAATTTTAATGTCGACGGCGGCGTGGGCGTCGGGACGGTTTTATGCAGCCGTGGGCGGGCAGGCTTATTATGCGATGGCCGTGGTGTCAGTCGCGTCTTTGGTGTTGACGGTGCTGGTGTTGCGCTTCAGCCCCAGAGTGCGCGAGGCGGGGGCTGCATAAGGCTGCCATTGTATTGAATGGCATGGGCACGGTCTTTGGCCAGCAAAAGCGGGCCATCCAAATCCACGTAGTCAGCCATTTGCGCCACAAGGAATGCAGGTGCCATGGCCAATGATGTGGCGAGCATGCACCCCACCATAATTTTGAAACCTTCCACCTTGGCTTGTTGTGCCATGACGAGTGCCGGCGTCAGGCCACCCGTCTTATCAAGCTTGATGTTGACGGCGTCGTATTTGCCTTTGAGCTTCGCCAGACTTTCCACACCATGCGCAGACTCGTCGGCGCAGATCAGCGTGGTTCGTGCGACGCCGCGCAAGGCTTCATCATCAGCGGCGGGTAGAGGTTGTTCCACCAGTTCAACGCCAGTTTCGGCGCATGCGGCCAACATGTCGGGCAGGGTTGAAGCTGACCAGCCTTCATTGGCATCAACGATCAATCGGGCATTGGGCACGGCGGCGCGGATGGCCCGCAAGCGTTCGATGTCGCCGATACGTCCGAGCTTGAGTTTGAGTAGGCTTCGACCTGTCGCAGCCTTGGCAGCAGCGGCCATGGCATCTGGCGTGTCCAGACTTAGAGTAAACGCGGTGGTTTGAGCGATGGGTTCGGCCAGACCGAGCTTTTGCCATGCGGGTGTTGCGGTTTCCTTGCAGGTCAAATCCCACATGGCGCAGTCCAATGCATTGCGGGCGGCAAAGGGCAGGCAGAGTGTGCTGGCATCAGCACCATTCTCAATATCACGACGAACGGACTCCAACGCGGCGAGCACGTGTGGCACTGTTTCGTTGTAACGGGCATAGGGAACACATTCACCGTGGCCCGTAAACCCGTTGCGCGCGAGTTTTACCACAACCACATCGGCAGCAGTTTTACTGCCCCGCGCGATGGTGAAACTGCCAGCGATAGGCCAGCTTTCGCTGTAGCATGCAAACTGCATCAACGTTCGTTCAAGCGGCCTGCGGCTTCTGCCATCATCAAGTAAACTTCGCCGGACTGTGAGGTCAGAACCGCATCAACCGTAACCGCTCCGTTGGGCATTTCGGCCAAACTATCGAGCAGTTTTTCAAACAATCGGATGTAGCCTGTTACCCGGCTGCGCAGCAAACGTTCGTCACGATAGCGGTTGGCGAGTGATGCCACAGCGCGTTTGCCACGGTTATCATGCAGGCGCTGGGTGTAGACACCCTTGTCACCCGCAACATATCGTTTTTCAAGGTCACGTGGCAAACCGTCGTCCATGGCTTCCACCACCTCACGCGAGGCAGCATGCAGTTTCAGGGTGTACCCAGCGATCTCCTTGGCTGCTTGGGCCGGGATGGTTTCAACCGGTTCCTCGCGACGCGCACGTGGTTTCGGTGCTGCACCTGCGAGGGCTTTCACGCTGGCGGCAATTTGCGCCATGGTGCCATCTACACCGGTGTTCCGCTCTGCTGTTGCTTTTGGGGTGCTGGTCGTTCCGGAAACGGGAGCGGAGAACGAGGCACCCTCAGATTTTCCCGGCCCGGACCCTCGAGGGGCAATGTAACCCGGCCCCGAAAAGTCCATGGAACCCGATTGACGTCGCACCACTTCCGACAGCGCATTCAGGGCCGCGATTTGGTCTGCCACCACTTTGCGCATGGCATCGGCGTTGTTGCGGGTCTCCTCCGGCAGGTCGATGACGGCACGTTTCAACTCACCCCGGGCGGAATCGATGTCCTTCACCACCTGTTGCGCAGTGATGCGCATATCCTGTGCGGTCTGTTGGAAGTCGCTGGCGGTCGATGACAACATCTCATTCATGCTGGCCAGTGCGCGCTCGTGCTGTTCGCGCAACACGCGGGCGGCCTGATTTACCTGTGTGACGGAAGACCCTTCAAGCTTCTTTAACTCATCTTCGAGGCGCAGCAGGGACTGGTTGGTCTGGTCTGCCACAATGCGACCGATGTCGCGTGAGCGGGCTTCGGCTGCACTCAAGCTTTCTTCGATCATCGTCATATAGCTGGTCATGACGGTGTCAATTTCTTGGGCACGGCTGCTGGCGTCGTTGACAAGGGCGTCCAAGGCGTCGCGGCGGCTGTTCAGCATGTTTTCCATTTCGCTGTTGAACTTGTTGACCGAGCGGTCAACCAGCGCCGTCACATCATCGAGGCGTTCACTGAGGCGTGAGCCGGTGACTTCCAGCTTGCCTGTGAGCTGCATGGAAATGGTTTCAAGCTTCTCGTCCATTTCCGTTGCGGCTGTTGACACCTGTTCGGCAAAATAGGTGTTGGCGTTCTGGATGTGACCTGAGAACTTGCGTGATGCCTCATCCAAGGTGTTGGTTGTCGTCGTTGTGACATTGTCCACCACGGTCGAGAACTGCACGCCTGAATCTTCGATGCTGCTTTCGAAGCGGTTTTGCACTTCGTCCAGGGCCTTGGTTGCCGCAGCGGTGACGTTGACCAATTGGTCGGCGTACCTGTTGCTGGAGTTTTGCAGTGTGCCTGCAAAAATCTGCTGTGCCTCGGTGAAGTTTTTGGTCGACAGGTTGGCTGCCGAGCTGAAGTCGCTCGTTGCGCGATCGATGCGGTCCACCAGCAAGCCGGTTTCCTGTTCGAACCGGCCACTGATCTGCATTGTGGTTTGGCCCAGCCCCTCAGAGAAGGCGTCCTGCACGCGGTCGATGCCGGATTCGAATGTGGTCTGGGCACGGCCCAAGCGGTTTTGGATTTCGCTTGAAGCTGTATCCAACGCAGCAACAAAGCTGTTGCTGGTCGATGACATGCGATTGGACACGTCTGTCGTCACTGCTTCGAGGTGTGTGGTGGCAACGTCCAATCGCTCGCCCATGTCGCGCGCGGTTGTGGTCAACTGCTCGGTCATGCGATCGGTGTTGGCGCTGAACAGGCCGGTCAGATCATTGGTGGCCTGATCCAGTTGAGAGCCAATACGGGTTTCGGTTTGATCCAGCAGACTGCCCAAGGTGGACGACGACTCGTCCAGTTGACGCGTCAGTTTTTCCGTTACATCGGCCACACGGGTGGTGACGGAACCAGCGGTGAGATCAATGTTTTCGTTCACACGCAGGGCAATCGATTCTATCTGATCGCCAACATGGCTCGACACCTGCTCAAGACGGGCAAACAGTTGCGACGTGGTGCCTTGCAGGTTGTTGGTGAGTTCGCCTGTCGTGCTTTGCAGGATTTCCAACATGCCATCACGCGATGCACCGAGCTTGGTCAAGAATTCGTCCGAGATGGTCACGATGCGCTCGGTGACCTGACCCGACGACACTTCAACATTCTGTGCCACGGCCATGCCGGTGTCTTGCATCTGGCGGTTCACAATGTCAGCGGTTTCGCGCATGTGGGCGGAAATGGTACCGCTGGTGGAGACCAGCAGGTCATTGATCGTCGAGCCCGAAGACTGCATTTGATTGACAACGAGGCTGGCACTTTCAGCCACGCGTAGGCCAATGTTTTCGGCTGCTTCTTCGAGGCCGTTGGACGCTGCATGGAAGCGTTCCATGGTTTTGTTGTAGGCTTGGTCGAAGGTAATTGTCAGCGCGTCCGAGGTATTGCGGATGGTTTCGGTCACAGCGGACGAATACTGGCCCAGATCGGCCGACAAATTGTTTGAAGCTTGGGCAATGCGATCGGTATATTCGGTGCCGCCGGATTGCAGGTTCAACAGCAGGTTCTTCGAGGTAAGATCGAAGTTGGCCATGATGTTGGCGGCGGATTCTTCGATCTTTGAAGCGTAGCTTGCTGTTGTCGAATTGATGGTGTTGGCCACCA
>JANOPL010000082.1:0-27035 GCA_031421835.1 Hyphomicrobiales bacterium
GTAATCGAACCCGCCAGCGCATTGGCCTTGGCTTTCATACCTGTGAGCTCCATCACTTTCAGCGCATGGCTTTCAGCGTCAACGCCTGCTCTGCCGAAGGTCGAGCCAACCAGGATGTTTTCAAATACCGTCATGCCATTGAAGGGGTGCGGCACTTGAAACGACCGGGAAATGCCAAGCTTGCAGCGGGTTGCGGCATTGGCCGCCGTTACATCTTGGCCCTTGAAAGTCACTTGACCTTTGTCAGGCCGCACCGTTCCCGCAATCAGATTGAACAACGTGGTTTTGCCAGCCCCGTTGGGACCGAGAATACCCACGATCTCTCCCTTCGCCACGTCAAAGCTGACGTCATCGGTGACAACCAATGCGCCGTAGCGTTTGCTGAGTGAGTGCAGGGACAACAATGCCATGGGATGCGTCAGGGGCGGCGTGACACCGCCCCCTGTTCACACTTCAAGCTTATTTCAACAACCGGACTGAACCACCGACCGGAATTGAGGCTTGCTGCACGTTGGTTGTGATCACGAGATCATAGCCCGCTGCCGCTTTGGTCCACTGGCCACCAACCAGCGGCGTCTTGCAGACATTTTTAACGGGCACATTGGGGCCAGCCTTCCAACTGACCGGACCAGTGATCGTCTGCAAATCGGTTTCGGTAATGGCAGCCAGAATGGATTCTGGATCGTTCAAATCCTTGGCCCGTTTGATGACGTCGAACGCGACTTCGAAGATCGAATGCGCGAAGCCCAAAGGCTGCGTCCATGGTTTACCTGAAGCCGCAGTATAGGCATCAGCCAATTCTTTTGCCGACTGTCCGGTGAGGCTGGATTTGAACGGATGATTTGGCGACCACCAGATTTCCGATGTCAGACCATCGCCACGATCCCCCAACGCATCAATTGACGCAGGGAACAGCAAGGCTTTGCCGATCGTCACAACTTTCGGGTTGAAGCCCTGTTGAGCGGCTTGCGCCCAGAAGGTTGCAAAGTCAGGTGGGATCATCACGCCTGTGATGATTTCAACGCCGGCCTCCTTGAAGGCTGCGATTTGAGAAGAGAAGTCGTTGTTGAGAGGTTGGTAGCGACCGGGATCAACCAACTTGTAGCCTGCGGCTGCCAATGGCTTTGGCAGCCCACGTTCCGCATCGCCCCAGGCATTGCCGTCAGCATCGTTGGGGAACAGCCCGCCCACAACTTTTGCGGCACCCGACTGATCCCAAATTCCAACGAAATTGGCGATGACATCTTCGAGGCCCCAGAAATAATGATAGGTCCATTTGAAGCCTTCAGCCGGATTGCCGTTGCGGCCAAAGAAGTAAGGTTGCCACGGACAATTGTTGGTAATGCAGGGAACGCCGTTGAGTTCGGCCTGGTCAGCCACGGGGTTTGTGGTATCCGGCGTGTCTTTTCCCAACAGCAATTTCACACCATCTTTTTCAATCAACTCGGTCGCCACTTCAGCTGCCCGGTTCGGGTTGGACTGTGAATCCTTGGCGATGATTTCGATGGGAACCGGCAGTTTGCCCATGGCGTCTTTCAGCCCGGCAATGATCCAGTCTTGCGCTTCACCAAAACCCGCAAGTGGCCCGGTGGTGGGGCTCACGAGTCCCACTTTAAAAGCGTCAGCTGCATAGGCACGGCGTAGTACTGCGGGTGCTGCCACAAGTCCGGCGCTGGCCTTAAGAATGGTACGGCGATTGACGATCAGTTTATTTGGCATGGTTTCCTCCCTGGCTGCCGAGCAGTTGATTTATTTTTGTTAAGTGTTGGAGAACAAGCGCCCGCAGGGCTGTCTTCTTCTCATCCGTCCACGGCTTAAAACCTTGATTGGATTTGAAACCGAGATTGCCGTCGCGCACGAGCCCTTCAAGATAAGGACTGGGGTGCTGGGAATTTTCAAGATTGTGTAAAACTTGTTTGTGAATGTCGAGTGTGAGATCGGTGCCAATGAGGTCTGCATTTTCCAAAGGACCCAACACAGACAGGCGGCGGCCAAAACTGTTCTTGACCACGAGGTCAACTGTTTCAGCATCACACACACCGTTTTCGACAAGTGAGATGGCTTCGCGCCACAGTGCCGCTTGCATGCGGTTCCCGACAAAGCCCGGCACGTCTTTTTTCACATGCACAGGCACTTTGCCGAGTTGCCGCATCAGCGCCATCGTGCTGGCGACCACTTCGGCTGAAGTTTCAGCAGTTTGAATGACTTCAACCAACGGCACCAAAAATGGTGGGTTCCACCAGTGGGTGCCAATGGCGCGATGTTTGGTTTTAACCCGCGCCATGATTTGGGTAATCGGAATGACAGAGGTGTTGGTTGCAAGTATTGCGCCGGGTGTGGCGGCAGCTTCAATGCGCGCAAAAAGCCCCTGCTTCAGCTCCAGTTTTTCGGGTGCGGCTTCAACGATGAAATCGGCATTGGCAACTGCGGCTTCCAGAGTTGGCACCGTGGTAATGCTTGAAACAACTGCGTCATCACGTCCAAGTGTTTTTAATGTATCGACTATGCGCGCTTTGACCGTGCGCAGTGTCTCATCATAGGTATCGGTGAGCAACACATCGTGGCCACCCTCGGCAAAGACGAGGGCGAGCCCGTGGCCCATGAGGCCGGCACCGATAATTGCAATCTTCACCACATCACCTCTCTGCCGGACGCCAGCTGATGTAATGCCTGGTCAAGCACAGCGATTTCAACGTCGCTCACTTCATGGGCACGACCGGGAAACACGTCCGTGCGAAGCCGCGCTTGCGCTGCGGCCAATTCCAATGCAGCGGCCGCGTGGGCTTGAATGGGAATCCACGGATCTTGGTCTGCGCCTGAAAGGTAAACTGGAAGTGCGTTCAAGTTGTTGCGGGGTCTGCTGTCCGAAGAAACACCGACACGGCAACCGGTGAAACTGACCAAGGCACCGCGCCACGGCCCAAATTTCAAACCATACTCCAGAGTCAAACATGCCCCTTGGCTAAAGCCAGCCATGACCAACGGAATGCCTGTGGGCGACACGGCAGCAGTAGCCCGCAACTGTTCCAGCGAAGCTGCAAGCTGTTGAACTGTTTTCTCGTTCAACGCATCAATGGCCCGGGCGTCGTACCAACTGCCTGATGCAGCGCGGGGCAGAATGTAAGACACTCCCTTGGCACTCAGTCGATCAACGATATGCTCATCCATCATCTCAGGCGATTGCCCACGACCATGGGTCACAACACACACCACTTCGGCGCTTTGCAACGCAACGCCTCGCAACAGGGGTGTGGTGTTCTGGGTCATGTATCGAAATTGGCGGGCTCAAGCCCCGCCACCATTTCTGCTCGACGATCCTCAAACCATGGTGGGAACACCAAAGACGAGCCAATTTTACCGGGTGCTTCGTCCTTTGCCCAACCTTCAGGAACGGTCCATGCAATTTCAAACAAAGCACCACCCGGTGAGCGCACATAGCAAGACTTGAAATAATTTCGGTCTTTCTGTTCCGAAATATCAGTGAAGCCCAAACCTTCAATATGCGCCCGCAGCTTGAGTTGATTTTCTTCATTTCCGGTGTTCAGCGCCAAATGATGAATTGTACCACCGGACAACGTCCAGGTTCCTTGCGGGCGATCTGGCTCATGCACAACTTCAACCACTGAAGTGAGGCCGTTGTTTTCAGGCACGGCAAAGCTCAAGCCTTCGTGGTTATCAGCTATTTTTTTCATCGGAATGGCAATGGTCAGAAAATCATCCATCGCAGTGCGATCAGCAACCGAAATCGCCGCACCGAATATTCCCTTGATTCCGTGTTCCTTGCCGATGCCTTGTTTGTCATTGGTGATGGGGTCGCGCATGTCGCCGGGGTTCTCGACGAGTTCAAACGGAATGCCACAGGGATGTTCCAACGCCACGCGTGTCAGTCCGAAACGTGTGAGTTTCGTCGCCTTCACACCGCGCCCATTCAAACGGTTTAACCAAAATTCGGCTGCACCAACTGGAACAGCCGCCAGAATTGTTTTTGACTGATTGGTGCCGCGCCGCCCGAACACGCCGGGCTTGCGGAACGGAAATGTGGTAAAGATGGTTGAAGCATCGCCATTCTTCGAACCGTAATATAAATGATAGACGGGCAACACGCCATCAAAGAGCACCGTGCGTTTGACTGAATGCAAGCCTAAATCCTTGGCAAAAAAATCAAAGTCTTCCTGGGCACCATCGGTGCTCATGGTGAGATGATGGAACCCGCTGATCATGCTCATTTCGTGTCCTCCCGCTTGGCGAGCCGTTGCTCGGCATTTTCATTGGGGAGGAGGTTAGACCCAAAAATCAACTGTGTTGATAATTTCTCGCACATTGGATATACCATTTTGTTATGAAAATCGATGAGCGACATCTCGTTCAATTGGCCGCAGTCGTGGAAGCTGGCGGTGTCACGGAGGGTGCGGCCTTGCTCGGAACATCGCAGCCTGCGATTTCCCGTACGCTTTCCATGATCGAGAAGCGTGTGGGCGAACCTTTGTTTATCCACGGTCGGCGCCCATTGCAGCCAACGGCCCTGGGACGGCAATTGGCGGTGCATGGCAAGGCCATTTTGGCCGCAACGCGGAAAGCGTCCGAGACTGTTGCCAGTTTTCGGGGGGGCACTGCGGGGCGTGTTCGTGTTGGCGGAGTGCCTTTTTTCATGGATGCTGTTGTTTCGGGCGTCATTGCGACATTTCAAGTGCAGCAGCCCGGCATCCACTTCGACCAGTCGTATGGCCACTACAATGACCTTGTGAACAGTTTGCTGGCCAACGAAATTGATGTCGCGATCACCCCTGCCGGCACGCAAGACATCAGCTCGGAGTTGATTTTTGAACCGCTTATCCCTGCGCGCAACATCGTGGCATGCAATGCAGCTCACCCGCTGTTGATGAAAAAGAAACTGAGCAAAGCTGACATGGTGTCGTGCTCGTGGGTGGCACCTTTGCCCGGCTCTCCCTTGATGCTGGATTTGACCAATATTCTGATGACGCTGGGTATTGGCGAGTTGGCCATACGCTATGCTGGAGGGTCTTTGCACAGCGTGATCAATTATCTGGCGGCCACACAGGCCTTGGCCATCATGCCTTTGAGTGTGATCCACTCGCTGCAACAAGAAAGCCGCATCGCCATTCTGCCCCTCAACATTCCCCAGCCGGAACGCATGATTGGCATTGTCTATCGCCGACAATCGGACACTGACCCGGTCAACCGAAAATTCTTCACGCACTTGCGCGCCAACCTGACCAACCTCAGCCGTTTGGTTGCACGCCACGAAGCGTCGATAAAATGGCAAAGCGGACCGTTCATGCATTTGCATTACCCTGATGTGTATCCACCGTCGGCATAGAGCACGTGACCGGTATAAAAGTCAGATGCGCGTGACACCAGAAACAACAGCGGCCCAGCCAAATCTGAGGGTTCGCCCAATCGGCCTTTGGGAACGCGTGCTAAAAATCCGGCACGCGTGGCTTTGGCTTTTTCATCATCAGCAAACATCCATGCCGTCAAAGGTGAGCGAAACACAGTGGGGGCTATCGCATTGACTGTGATGCCCGTAGGACCAAGCTCACACCCCAGTGCCTTGGTCATGCCATCAACTGCCGCTTTGGACGCACAATAAGCAGTGTAGCCCGCTGGGTGGCCGAGAAGGCCCCTGGCCGAGGACATCAAGACAATCTTGCCGCCTTCGCCTTGTTTCAGCATTTGCGCCGTTGCGGCCTTGGCCATCAACCAGCTTTGGGTCACGTTTGCATCCATCACATCGAGAAAACGTTCCGGTGCCATATCAGTGATTTTTGAGACATCATTTTTGCCTGAGGCCACCACCAAAATATCGATACGTCCAAAGCGTTTGATTGCAGCGTCAACAATGACGTTGCAATTTTTCTCCGTTGACGGACGAATATTGATGGCTTCGACATCTGCCCCACAATCTTTTGCAATGGCGTCCAGTTCGGTTTTCTTGCCTGCTGACAAAACCAACTTGCATCCAGCACCCGCCAACACTTTTGCGGCGAGCGCCCCAAACGCGCCTGACGCGCCAGTAACGATCGCAACTTTGCCCTTGATGTCAAACAGCGAAACCGGATTGGTAAGCCATTCATCGCTCATGGTTTCACCCCCGCAGGATAAGGGATCACGACAAGCATTTTGCAAATGTGGTTGCTGCGATTGACAATCTCTCGCACTTCGCCCGGTGGAATAGTGCAGGAATCCATGCTTGCCAATACAGTTTCAACGCCGTCAATAATGACGGTCATTTCACCTTCAAGCACCACATAGATTTTTTCAAAGGGCGTTGCATCAGGCCCTGCTCCGCCGCCTGGCAAGAACTGCGAAAAACCCACCCATTGGTTTTGTGGTCCACCTTCTTCAAACCCTTGCAATCGCAAGCCCACAACACCCCAATGGTTTGGCGCATCATATTTCTGCGCATCGGCAAAGCGCTTGACCAACATCAGAAATTGTCCCCACGTTCAATGCGATAGTTTTGTGAAGGGTCAGTGATTGCGACCAAGCGGATGATGCATCCGTCGCCGCGGTCCCAATTCCAGGGGAAGAAAGCGAAGGTGCAGCGCTTGCCTGTTACAGAATCCAAATCACCTCCAACATTTTCAATGCCTAGAATGCCGTTCTTGAAGAGTATCTGGTGAACCGGTTCCCAATCTGGAAAATCCTTGGCCCAATCGTGGCCACCTGACCATTCGAAATATTCCTTTTCGAGATGTGGCAACAACGGTCCATTGCGCTGCGGCCCGATGGCCGTTGCGAGCGGGTGGTCATTGGCTTGCGTATCATGCCCTACAACTTTGACTTGCTTGTCCACCATCCATTGTCCGGCTGACGGTACAAAGCCCGGGCAATAGGCGAAATAATTACCGTCTTCATAAACTTTGTGCCAACCCGTATTCAGGATCAGAACATCATGGGGGCGAATGGATTTGCCACAGGCTTTCTCAAGATCGTCAGCGGTGATTGACTCCCATTTTTTCTTGGGAATCGGAACAACGATGCCAGAGCCGAAAAAGTGTGGCAGCGGCACTTCGTCGATGAAAGGGGTTCCCTGCACCACGTGGGCAGGCGCATCGATATGTGTGGTCGAGTGCATTGATGTGGTGATGCGTTGCGACAAGACCCCGGACTTGGCCATGTAATGAATGCGCTCGATCTTCACATCCTGAAAGTAGGGCCAGTTCGGACATTGAAAACCCCAGCGATGTGACAGATTGGTAAACTGCAACCCCATGGCATTATCCATGTTGCCCTGAAATTCGATGCCGCGCACCTTGACCATGTTCACCCTCCCGCTTATTGCTTTTTATTGCGATACAATTAGATCGAATATGTCTCATCGAAAAGCTTATTGCATTGCATTGTGATACAACGGACCAGAGATTCATGCAGAAGCCCGACATTCATGTCATCAGCAAGGCGATTGCGGTGTTGCGCGTTTGCGCCAGCACAAACCGCGGATTAAGTCTGGGTGAAATCGCTGAGCGCGTTGGATATCCGCGATCCACTGTGCAGCGCATTGTCAATTCCCTGCGCATGGAAGACTTCCTGTTTTCCGAGGATGCCTATGGCAGCATCAGACTGGGACGCGGGATTTTTGCGCTCACGTCGCAACCCTACTTTGATGTTGTTGAAATTGCGCACCCGTTCTTGAAAGAGCTTGCCCAGGAGACAGGTGAAACCGTTGACCTATCGATGCTGAGGATCGATCACCTTGTGTTTCTGGATCAAGTCGCAGGCAACCACCGATTGCGAGCCGTGTCATCAGTCGGTGAAGCGTTTCCCTTGCATAACACGGCGAACGGCAAAGCCATTCTGGCACTTTTGCCGGACAGTGAAATGAAGAGAGTATCCGGCACAACTTTCCACCGGAGAACCCCTGCCACAAAAGCTCTTTTGAAGGAGATCGACACCATCCGCGCCACCGGAATAGCTGAAGACAAGGAGGAACACACAGAAGGCATTTGTGCAATCGGCACCGCATTCAGCGCCGTCAGCGGCATTTACGCGCTGTCACTGCCAATGCCAGCAGTCCGGTTCGAAGCCCGCAAAGCCATATTGAAGGAGCGGTTACTATCAACGCGCGAAAAAATATTGACTGCCATTAAGGTTGCTGCGGCTTGAGATGTGTCGTGACACCGGGACAGCAGATGAACTAGTGTGAAGAACGCTGCATTCCTGACGACAGGCGACAAATGGAAATCAAACTCCTTGAAGACTTCTTGGCTGTGGCCAGCAGTGGCAATTTTTCGCGGGCAGCCGAAGCCCGCAATGTGACCCAACCTGCCTTCAGCCGTCGATTAAAAGCTTTGGAAGTCTGGATTGGCGCACCACTGTTGGACCGCAGCAGCTATCCGATCACGCTCACGCCTGCCGGAGAGAAACTGTTGCCCGTGGCCGAGCGCGTTGTGCATGACATCAAACTTGCCCGGGAAGACGCGCGTTCAACCAACATAAAGTCCGAGTCAATGTTGAAATTGGCGATGCCGCACTCGTTGGCCGTTGATTTTTTCCCGATTTGGTGGCCGACGGTTGCGGGGACAAACCCACACGTCACAGCCAAGGTCATCGCTGAAAATCTGCATGACTGCGTTGAAGCATTGCTGCAAGGCAACTGCCAATTCCTGTTGTGTTACCGCAGTGAAGATGTTGCCAATCCGGTTTTTTCAAACGCTTTCCAGGGAATTGCCCTTGAGAGCGAAAGCCTGGTCGCTGTGATGTCCCCATCGGCAGCGTTCAGTTGGAGTGCTATTCCTTACCTTGGTTATGCGCCTGATTCATTTTTAGGCAAGGTCACTGCTCACCTGATCAATACGTCGTCGACTCCGCTGAATTTGCGTTTGACTTATGAAAGTGCGTTTGCCGAAGCACTGCGTGCACAGGCTCTGGCGGGTGCAGGTGTTGCCTGGCTGCCGTTGAAGCTGGTGACTGATGATCTCGAAAGAAAGCGACTGGTTTTTGCTGGTGAAAGCCTGCCCGCTGCACATTTGACAATTTGGCTTTACCGTTCCATCCAAAATTCTGGTCCTCTTGTTGAAGCGGTTTGGCAGTCTGCAGTTCGGTGTGCCGCTAAAAACACTGGCCAACGAACCCATGCCGAAGTTACATAGTTCTATCCATTTTGCGCATTGGATAGGCATTTCTATCGCGACTACGCTTTGAGGACTTGGGAAGACAACATGGCCTTATCGGACGAATTCATTGTTGGCGTGATTGGTGGATTGGGACCCGAGGCGACACATGATTTTTTTGGAAAAGTTCTCGCCCATTCCCATGCGCAGACAGATCAACAGCATTTGCATCTGATCATCGAAAACAATCCAAAAACACCCAACCGCAACGACGCAATTGCCGGTACTGGGCCATCGTCTGCGCCGGCATTGTGCACCATGGCGCAAAACCTGGAAAAAGCGGGGGCTGATTTTATTGTCATGGCTTGCAACACGGCTCATGCATTTGAGAAAGATATTCGCAATGCCATCAAAACACCCTTTGTGAGTTTGATTGATGAGGTTGTTGACGAAGTCACAAGCAAACACACTGGTATACAACGCGTCGGACTGCTGGCGGCTCAGGGCTGCATTGACTCCCAAATGTATCACCGAGCTTTCGAGACTAAAGGTGTTGAGGTGCTGACACTTGATGCGTCTTCACAAGCGGACTTCATGAAACTGCTCTATCGTATCAAATCGGGTGAACGTGGTTCTGCTGTGAAAGACGCCATGCGAGAACTCGCTGAAAAGTTGGTCTCCAAAGATGTGAAAGTCCTGGTTGCTGGTTGTACGGAAGTGCCGCTCGTGCTCAATCAACAGTCTTGCAGTGTGCCATTTGTTGACTCAACTGATGTGTTGGCCAAACGTTGTGTGGTCTACGCCCGAAAAATTGAACCTTTGCCAGCGGGAGCTTGAGCAGTGACCACAATATACCTCAAGAAGGCCAGCAAAACAGCAGCGAGTGGCGACAGCGAGACGCAAGCGACGGTGCGTGGCATTCTTGATGATATAAAATTGGGCCGCGAAGCATCAGCCATTGAATATGCACGAAAGCTTGATGGTTGGGAGGGCGACATCATTGTCAGTCGCGCAGTGATTGAAAACGCAACAAAGGCCCTGCCCGAAACGGTGAAGGACGATATCCGTTTTGCCCACGCGCGGATCAGCGCTTTTGCCGCGAGACAGCGCGACTCGGTTTTAGAATTTGAAGTTGATCTGCTTGATGGTTTGGTGGCGGGCCAAAAGGTGATCCCGATCACCACTGCGGGGTGTTACGTTCCGGGTGGGCGATATTCACATGCTGCATCAGCCCTCATGAGTGTGACCACGGCGCGGGTTGCGGGCGTGCAGAATGTGATTGCTGCCACGCCATCGCACAAGGAACGCGGCATCAATCCCGGTATACTTTATGCCATGGATATCGCAGGGGCTGATACGATACTGGCCTTGGGCGGTGTGCAGGCCATTGCGGCACTGACTTACGGCCTGTTCTCCAACCAACCAGCCGACATCGTTGTAGGGCCCGGAAACCGTTTTGTGGCGGAAGCCAAACGCATGCTGTTTGGCCAAATTGGCATTGACGTGGTGGCAGGACCGACTGAAACCATGGTGATTGCTGATGCGACCGCCGATGCGGTAATCGTTGCAGCGGATTTGCTGGGGCAAGCGGAACATGGACCTGACTCACCCGTTTGGCTAATTACCTTGTCGCGCAAAGTCGGTGAAGATGTTTTGGCCTTGATGCCAGCCATGATTGCAGCCCTGCCCGACACGGCCCGCAATGCCGCCGAGGCTGCATGGCGTGATTATGGCGAGGTCATTCTTGTCGATAGCCGCGAAGAAGCCTGCGTTGTCAGCGATCAGTATGCCTCTGAACATTTGCATATCCAAGCTGCTGATTTGGAATGGTGGCACAAAAGCCTGCGCAGCTATGGCTCGCTATTTTTGGGTGAAGAAACAACTGTCGCATTTGGTGACAAGTGTTCTGGGCCAAACCATATTTTACCCACCAAAGGTGGTGCACGTTACAGTGGCGGACTAAGTGCCGCGAAATTCTTGAAAGTTCTGACCTATCAACGCATGACCCGCGAGGGGAGCCGCAGTGTGGCCCCCGTAGCGGCGCGCATTTCGCGGTTGGAAGGCATGGAAGCCCACGCCCGCACCGCCGACATCAGATTGAAAAAATATTTTCCGACTGAACAGTTTGATTTGAACACATGAACACCAGCGACCCCCGACTAGATCTGGATCTCAGCTTGCCAGGGCCAATTCCCGAAGTAGGGATTGCGCGTGCCATCGACATCATGCGGGCTGGCAAGTTACACCGCTACGGTGAAGACCGCACTGGGGTGCCGGAAGCCACAGCACTCGAAGAAGATTACGCGCAATATATTGGGACCAAGTATTGCGCGGCGCTCAATTCTTGTGGAGCCAGCATGTTTGTTGCACTGAAGTGCGTCGGTGTGAAGCACGGCGACAAGGTCTTGATGAATGCCTTCACTTTGGCACCTGTGCCAGGCGCCGTTGCCCATGCCGGGGCACAACCAGTTTTTGTGGATATCACCGAGTCTTACAAAATCGATCTCGACGACCTGGAACACAAGGCCAAAGCCAGTGGGGCCAAGGTGTTGCTGCTGTCTCATATGCGCGGCCACATCTGCGACATGGATGCTTTGGTCGCCATCTGCAACCGCCATGACCTCGTTTTAATCGAGGATTGCGCTCATACCATGGGGGCAAAATGGAAGGGCCAATTCACTGGAACGTTCGGCGCGGTTGGTTGTTTCAGTTTGCAGTCCTTCAAGCACATCAATGCGGGTGAAGGCGGCTTGCTGGTGACCAACGACCCTGACATTGCAGCGAAAGCCATACTCTATTCCGGCAGCTACATGCTGTATGCCCAGCACAAGGCGCGGCCTGACCTCTCTTATTTCGAAAAATATCGCGGGCGTATTCCGAATTTCAGCCTTCGCATGTCAAACTTGGCGGCAGCCGTTGCCCGCCCACAAATTGGATTGCTCACGGATCGCGCTGAATTGTGGAATGCGCGATACCGCAGACTTGCCGTGGGTTTGAACACGATCCAGCAGGTTCGTATCCCGCCTCGCCCCGCTGATGAAGACTATGTGATGAGTTCTATTCAGTTCTCTGTGAAAGGACTGACGGACACTGAAATGGAAATATTCCTTGCCTATGCGGCTGGTCGCGGTGTGTTCATCAAATGGTTTGGCCGCAAGCAACCGGTAGGCTTCACCAGTGTGCATGGACACTGGGAATATGTCAGCGAGAAACAGTCAATGCCGCAATCGGAACGGGTTTTGAGCGAAGTCTGCGACATGCGTATACCCTTGGCATTGCCATTGGAAAGCTGTGACACGATTGTAGACGTTATCCGCCATTGCCTTGCAGACTATGCCGCGACGGCATGATTGTTATCAGACTCGGCATTGGCCTGCCCTGCCCCACGCACATAGTCTAAAATAAAGAGGAGCCTAAACCCATGCATCTTTCTCGTTTCCCCCGCGTCCGCTTAGGTCACATGCATACGCCCCTCGAAGCGATGCCCAATCTGTCCAAGGCTTTGGGTGGGCCAAACCTGTATATCAAGCGGGATGACTGTACCGGGCTTGCATCCGGCGGCAACAAAACCCGAAAGCTTGAATTTCTCATGGCTGATGCACTGGCGAAAGGGGCTGACACCGTCATTACCCAAGGGGCCATTCAATCAAACCATGCCCGCCAAACTGCTGCTGCTGCCGCAAAACTGGGTATGAAGTGCCGGATACTCCTTGAAAACCGCACTGGAAGCGACAGTGTCGATTATTGCACGTCGGGCAACGTGCTGTTGGATCACATACTGGGCTCACCCACCGAAGTTTATCCAGGTGGCACAGACATGAACGCGGCAATGGCCAAAGTGTCTGAAGAAGTAAGTGCCGGCGGCGGCAAGCCTTACATTATTGTCGGCGGCGGTTCCAACGCCATCGGTGCTTTGGGTTATGTCAACTGCGCCATTGAACTGGTCACGCAAGCCAACGACATGGGATTGCACATCAACCACCTCGTCCACGCCACAGGCAGTGCTGGCACCCAGGCGGGCCTGGTGGCGGGGTTAGAGGGGTGTCGCAGCCACATACCTGTTCTCGGCATCGGTGTTCGTGCCCCAAGGCCACTGCAAGAAGAAAACGTCTACAAACTGGCATGTGCTACAGCTGACTTGCTGGGCATCTCCGGCAGTGTGGCGCGCGAACGGGTTGTCGCCAACACAGATTACGTCGGGCCGGGTTACGGCCTGCCGACGGATGGCATGATCGAAGCCATAAATCTGGCTGCACGCCACGAGGGAATTCTGCTAGACCCTGTTTATTCAGGAAAAGGCATGGCAGGATTGATTGATCTTGTACGCAAAGGGCATTTCAAAAAATCTGATAATATCGTGTTCCTGCATACTGGCGGCAGCGTTGGTCTCTTTGGTTACAATAACCTTTTCAACGCAACGCGACCGAACTAAGTTGAGTATCACCTTGTAAAAATTGGCAAAGACCAATTACAAATCATCACCGACCTAACAACAAAAAAGAGGGAGTAAAATTTATGATTGCACGTCGCACTTTACTTGGCGCAGTAGCTGCCATTCTGATGACCGGTGCCGCAAGCACCGCCGCCATGGCTGAAAAAGTCGTGATCGGCCATTTCGGCACGCCTATTCCACTTCAGGCCGCAATCGCAGCCAAGGACTTTGAAAAGGCCACCGGCTGGGAAATCGAATGGCGCAAATTCGGTTCAGGGGCTGAAATCATCGCTGCCATGGCTTCAGGAGACTTGAAGCTCTCGGAACTCGGTTCTTCGCCGCTCGCCATTGGTGCGTCGCAAGGTGTTGACTACCAGCTTTTTGCTATTTCCAACATTATTGGAGACGCCGAGGCACTGATTGTGCGCGATGGCGCTGGCATCACCAAAGTTGAAGAACTCAAGGGCAAAAAAGTTGGCGTGCCGCTGGGTTCGACCGCACACTATTCGCTCATGGGCGCACTTAAAAACGCGGGCCTTGCCGCAACGGACGTTGAAGTGATTGGCATGAAGCCTGATCAAATCAGCGCAGCCTGGGACCAAGGCCAGATTGATGCCACCTTCATTTGGGAGCCCGCCAAGGGCAAAGCCATGAAGAACGGCAAAATGATTATGGCCGCCAACCAAGTCGCGGGCGCTCCAACCTTTGACGGCTGGGTGGTCAATACTGAATTTGGCAAAGCAAACCCTGACTTCATGGCGAAATTCTTGAAGGCCTTGGATGCTGCAAATGCGGCCTATACTTCCAATCCTGATGCATGGACTGCTGACTCCGCCCCCGTCATGGCGATTGCGGCACAAACCGGTTCACCTGCTGCAGAGGTTCCAGCCGCGCTCAAAGGCTACGCTTTCCCTTCGCTCGCAGTCATGGCTTCAGCTGATTGGCTGGGCGGCGGCAACCAATCAAACATGATGGCGACAGCAAAGTTCCTGATGGAAAACAAGCGCGTTGACGCCATTGCGGATGACTATTCCAAGTTTGTAAATGCTGACTATCTTGCAGCGGCAATGAAGTAACTCCCAAATTCCTCCCAAGGAAGATATGAGTGATACCCACACCTCCCTTTCAGGGGAGGTGTGGGCCTTTTGCTATTTAAGGATCACAGCATGGGCAGTCTTCACGTCGATCACGTCACGGTAGAGTTTCCACTCGGACCCGACACACCTCCTGTAAAGGCACTCTCTGATGTTGATCTTGAGATCATGCCGGGAGAGTTTGTTGTGGCTCTGGGCGCGTCGGGCTGTGGAAAATCAACTTTGCTGAATTTGCTGGCCGGCTTTCTCTCGCCATCCAGCGGCAATATCATTCTGAATGGAGAAACTGTTGCAGGGCCTGGGGCTGATCGTGCGGTGGTGTTTCAAAAGCACGCGCTGCTGCCTTGGCTCAACGTGATTGACAATGTCAGTTTTGGTTTGAAACTTGCAGGCATTGGCAGGGAAGAACGCTATACGACGGCCCGCAAACATCTCGCGCAACTCGGGCTATCCGCATTTGAAAAGAACGCTGTCTATCAACTCTCAGGCGGCATGCAGCAACGCGTCGGCATCGCGCGTGCCTTGGCCATAGATCCCGAAATTCTATTAATGGATGAGCCGCTCGGCGCACTTGATGCGCTGACCCGCGAAAAAGCCCAGGAATTGATCATCCGGATCTGGAAGGAGACCAACAAAATGGTCTTCTTCATTACACACAGCGTGGAAGAAGCGCTGTTCATGGGGACGCGCCTGATCGTAATGTCCCCACGTCCGGGGCGTATCACCCACACTTTCGACCTTGATTTCAGCAGACGGTTTTTAGAAGGTGCGGATGCGCGGACTGTGAAAGCTTCTCAGGATTTCATCAAAATGCGCGAGAAGGTTTTGAAGATTATTTTTGGCGATGAAGAAGCAGGCGGAGGCGATCATGTCTGAGGCCCAACGCCCAAAACCAAAGTCCTTCATGGACCGGATTTTCAAGATCAAACCAACCAAGCCCGGCGAGGTTTATGGTGTGCCGGGTCAAGGCGACAGTCTGTTGATCAGCGCCATTTCAGGCGGTGGCATTATTGCTTTCTGGGCGCTGGCGACATGGGCGGGTTGGATCAAGCCGTTGTTCCTGCCTTCGCCCATGGCCATCTTCAACAAGTTCATTCAGGTCGCCACCGAAGGTTTCTCGAATTACACGTTGTGGGAACACACATGGATTTCAGTGTTGCGTGTGTTTGGCGCGCTGGCCCTTGCCTGCGCTACAGCGATACCAGTGGGTCTTGCCATGGGCATGAGCCGCGTCATGCGTGGCGTGTTCGACCCTCCGATCGAATTCTATCGCCCCGTGCCGCCTTTGGCTTATTTGCCGTTGATGATTGTGTGGTTTGGTATTGGCGAACTGTCAAAAGTGCTGCTGATTTTTCTCGCAATCTTCGCGCCAGTTGCCATCGGCACACGTTCAGGCGTGCGTTCTGCAGCGATTGAGCAAGTGCATGCGGCTTATTCATTGGGGGCCACTCCATGGCAGGTATTAACGCAAGTCATCTTGCCCGCTGCACTTCCTGAAATCATAACAGCAATTCGGATTGGCATGGGTGTGGGCTGGACCACATTGGTGGCCGCTGAAATGGTTGCAGCTACAAGCGGCATTGGCTTCATGGTGTTGTCCGCCTCGCAGTTTTTGCAAACATCGACTGTGATCATGGGCATCTTCATCATTGCGGCCATCGCCTACGCATTCGACTTGTTAATGCGCTTCCTTGAACGTCGCTTGGTTCCATGGAAGGGCAGAGCATGACACTACCTTGAAGAAAAGGATATACCGATGAAGTTCGAAGGCATTTACACCCCAGTGATTACACCGTTCAAAGCTGACGGTTCCATTGACCAAGATGCTTTCTGCGCCATGCTGGAATATCTCGTCGCGGCAGGTGTTCATGGCATTATCAACGGTGGCTCCACGGGCGAATATTATGCCCATACGCTCGATGAACGCATCGAACTGGCGAAGCTGGCAAAGCAAGTCATTGGCAAGCGCACGGCTTTGATTATTGGCACAGGGGCCATCCGCCTCCCTGATTCAATCGTGATGGCCGAAACTGCGGCCAAAATTGGCGCTGACGCTATTCTCGTTGGTTCGCCGCCCTATGCCGTGCCGACCGAAGAAGAAAACGCGCTCAACGCATTGGCCATCGACAAGGCGGCCAACCTGCCGATCATGCTTTACAATTATCCGGGCCGCATGAGCGTCAATATGGGCGAAGACTTCCTCAATCGTGTTGGCGCATCTGCAAACTTCTGTGCCATCAAGGAAAGCTCGGGTGATATCAACCGGGTTCATTTGTTGGTGCGCGATTATCCCAACATTCAATTGTCCTGCGGCATGGATGACCAGGCGCTCGAATATTTTGCATGGGGGGCACGAAGCTGGGTGTGCGGTGGTTCAAACTTCCTGCCCCATGAGCATGCTGCACTCTACAAGGCTTGCGCAATCGATGGAAATTTCGCCAAAGGCCGCCGCATCATGTCAGCAATGTTGCCGCTGATGCGTGTGCTTGAGCAAGGTGGAAAATTTGTCCAGTGCATTAAATACGGTTGTGCGTTGAACGGCATCAAGGCGGGGCCACTCCGTCCGCCACTGCAATCTCTAAACGACGATGAAATGAAGCAGTTGGAAAAAGTTGTCAAAGAACTCAAGTATGACATTGCCGGCATTGTTGCAGAGCCGTGAGCAGCTATATCGCAAAGCGAGTGCCCGTTCATCGCGGACCTGCAGCGTGGAGTGCAATTCTGCCAGGGCAAGATGCTGCGGTCGAACTTGAAAGCGACCTGAACGCCGATGTGGTGATTGTCGGCGCAGGTTTCGCCGGCCTGTCTGCTGCGCGGCGGCTGTTGCAATTAGCGCCCGACATAAAGATTGCGGTGCTCGAAGCCGGGCGTATCGCAGAAGGTGCATCAGGGCGCAACTCTGGTTTCATGATTGACTTGCCGCATGAACTTGCGGCTGAAGACTATGCGGGGCATGGGGTTGGCAGTGATGAAAAGATGATTGCACTCAACCGGAAGGCCATTGCTTTTGCGCGGACTGCGGTCGGCGACTACGACATTCATTCTGCCTACTTTGACCCGGTTGGCAAGGTCAATGGGGCAGCCAGCGCAAAAGCAGAAAACTTAAACCGAAGCTATGCGAAGCACCTGAATGAACTTGGCGAAAGCAATGAAATGCTGGATGCGCGGTCAATGCTGGCGCTAACAGGCAGCCGCCATTATACATCAGGGCTTTACACGCCTGGCACAGTGATGTTGCAACCTGCCGGTTACATACGCGGTTTCGCAAGTGGGCTTCGACGCGATGGCGTTATGATCTACGAGAATACTGCGGTGTTGAAATTGGAAACAGCCGGAAGCGGCTGGTTGGTGCAGAGTGCAAAGCATCGCATCACCGCTGGCAAAGTGATCTTGGCAAACAACGGACATCTCGAAAGCTTCGGGTTTGCCAAGCAGCGTTTGATGCATATTTTTCTCTTTGCATCCATGACGGTTGATCTGGGCAGCGTTGCTCTCAAGGTCATGGGCGGTCATCCTCGCTGGGGGGTGACACCATCAGACCCTATGGGCACAACCATGCGCAGAATTGACAACGCACAGGGCGGCAATCGGATAATCACGCGTACCTGTGCTAGTTTTATGCCGGGCATGGTTGCAAGTGAAACAGCGTTGCAACGCACTTCACTTGTACATCGCCAGAAATTTGATCAGCGCTTCCCAAACCTGAAAGACGTGGCCATGGAGTTCACATGGGCTGGCCATCTCTGCCTTAGCCGCAATGGCGTTGCCGTTATGCGCGAGCTTAATAAAAAAACTATACTCAGCTTGCGTACAAAATGGTCTTGGCACTGCGCGCGGCACACTGACTGGGATTGGCGCCGCTGAACTGGCATGCGGTGTGAGCAGTGAAATCACGCAACACTTCACGGCTGAGGTCCAACCCACATTGCTGCCGCCACCGCCCCTTTCAACAATTGGTGCAAACCTTTATTTGAGATGGCAGGAAAAGCGTGCGGGGAATGAGTAATTGAACGGGCAGTCAGTTTCTGAGAGGCTTTCCAGTTTTCAACATGGCGTCAATGCGGGCAGCTGTAGCGGGCATTTTGCACAAGGCGACGAAGTTTTGCTTTTCAAGTTCGAAAATAACATCTTCTGACTGAGGTGTTGCACCAGCTTCTTCACCACCGGACAACACAATTGCAAGATGCTGAGATATTACTCGATCATGCGGAAGTGACTTACCAGACCGCGTTTCGACTTGCATCATTTTCTCTACTGCATCCAGCCCTGATAGATGAAAGTGCGCAGGCTGAGGTGGCACATAATTCTCGGCCATTTTCAAAGCCAGGGTTTTTGCATCTGCAAACAGCTGCTCAATATTCATCGTCATGCCGTCATGGGATCTGAGATAATTCAGCGCTTTGGCTTCAATGGCCGACTTTGATGTTATGGCCATCGTGATCTGCTCGAAGCTCGCCAGAATGGCAGGCATGGCGTCCTCGGGCGAACCAGCACCCTTCCGGATCAACAATTCTTTGCAGCCCCCCCAACCCGGGATCAGACCCACGAGTGGTTCAACCAAACCTGTTGAGAGACCTGCGTGGGCCTGCACCGCAGCACAGTGCAAAAGCACTTCACAACCCCCTCCCAGTGCCAATCCTGCAGGGGCTGCAACGACTGGCACAGGCGAAAATTTGAAAGCCCGCATCATGGTTTGACCACGCGTGACCATCATGTCGATGCCCGCCCAGTCACCAGCATTGGCCGCATTGAGAAACATACCGATATTTGCGCCGACGGAGAAATGCGTGGCTTCGTTGTGGATGAGCAGAGCCCGCATGCCGTTTGACGCTATCGTCACAGCCTCAATCCCCATGGCGATGGTGTCGAGGTCAATGGTGTTCATCTTGCTGTGAAATTCCAGGCAGGCCACGCCGTCGCCAACGTCCCACATACTGGCTGAAGCATTGGTGGCCAGCGGTTTGTGAATCGCCTTTGCATCAGACAGCTTCATGAGATTACTCACCATAAGGAATCCAAATGTTTTTCACCTGCGTTGCACGACGCAGGTACTCGGTACCTTCTGCTGATGCCCAATCCGACTGTTTGCCGTGATTGACCCAAGTTGATTTCAAATTACCCGCCGACGCTTTTTCAACCATGGTAGAGCCCTCAGCGCTACCATGATACCACAGAGCCGCCACTTCATCATGGTCGGCCAAGGTCTTTGCCAGTTCATCGCGGTTTCCAGTGATGATATTAATGGCCCCTGCTGGCACATCAGAGGTGTCTAGGATCTGATAGAAGTCTGTGGCCAGCAAGGGATGAGACTGCGAAGGCACAAGCACCACGCGATTGCCCATTGCCAAGGCGGGCATCACCATCGAGACAAAGCCAAGCAAAGGCGATTGATCACTGCAGACGAGCCCCATGACGCCAAAGGGTTCATTGAACGCCAAAGTGGTTTGACGCTTGGCGTTGGTTGAGTGGATGCGGCCATCAAATTTATCAGCATGGGCGGCGTAAAAGAAAATCCGTTGCAGAGCCAGCTCAACCTCGCGTTTTGCGGCAGATGTTGAAGCTCCGGTTTGTACCAAACGCGTTATGAATTCAGCCGACCGCGCGCTCAAATTTTCGGCAATGAAATACAACACTTGTGCACGATTGTGTGCTGAAGCCGACGACCACGAAGAGGCTTTCAAAGCAGCTTCAACAGCGTTGCGAATATCCTTGCGGTTGCCAAGACCTGCATGGCCGATCACTTTGCCTTTCGCGTTCTGCACTGCGTAGGAGTAGCTGCTGTCTGGCCTTGATTGTTTGCCACCAATGTAGAGTTTTGCTGTGCGGTCAATGTTCTCAGAAGTGGCCCCACCTGCCACAGGTGCGGCGGACAGTGTTTTTGCATCCACAACTTTTTCAAGTGACTTCGAAATCGCGGGTTGCATGTATTCGTAAAGGCCCTCCCGGCCACCTTCACGGCCAAAGCCAGACTCCTTGTAACCGCCAAAGCCAGCCGCGGCGTCAAACTGATTGGTGCTATTGATCCAAACCACCCCGGCATTGACGCGCGATGCTGCATCAAGCGCAACGTTGATATTTTCCGACCATATCGATGCCGCCAAGCCGTAGCGCGTGTGATTGGCTAAACTCAGCGCTTCGTCCGCCGTGCGGAAAGTCATCGCAGAAATCACAGGTCCAAAAATTTCCTGCTGCATGACGGTTGAAGAGGCATCAACGTCGAGAAACAGGGATGGCGCAAAATAATTTCCAGTCTTCGGCAGGTCGCACGGCGCTTGCACCAATGTGCCGCCTTCGGCTTTACCTTTGTTCACGAGTTCCGTGACGCGTTGCAACTGCACGGGATCAACCAGTGGCCCCATGTCATTGGACTTATCAAGCGGGTCACCCACACGTAAACTGGCCATGCGGGTTTTGAGGCGTGTGATGAAGCGATCATACAGACCTTCTTGAACCAACAGCCTGGTGCCTGCGCAACACACTTGGCCCTGGTTGAACCACACCGCATCCACCACACCTTCAACGGCGGCTTCCATGTCAGCGTCTTCAAACACGATGAAGGGCGACTTTCCCCCCAATTCCAAAGAGAGCTTCTTGCCTGTTCCTGCCGTCTGTACACGGATCAATCGACCAACATCGGTGGAGCCTGTGAATGCGATCTTGTTGACGTCAGGATGTGCCACAAGGGCGGCCCCGGTTTCGCCATCCCCTGTCACAATGTTTACTACGCCATCAGGCAGGCCGGCTTCCGTGCAGATTTGTGCAAACGCCAGTGCCGTCAGCGGTGTGAATTCCGCGGGCTTTAACACCACGGTGTTTCCTGCCGCCAAGGCGGGTGCGATTTTCCACGCCAGCATGAGCAAAGGAAAATTCCACGGGATAATTTGGCCGCAAACGCCCAAGGCCTGCTGCCCCGGAAACTCTGTCGCCATAACCTGGGCCCAGCCCGCGTGATGATAGAAATGGCGTGCCACAAGGGGAATATCGATGTCGCGGGACTCACGGATGGTTTTGCCATTGTCCATGGTTTCAAGCACAGCCAAAAAGCGGTCTCGCTTTTGAATGTGGCGTGCCAGAGCATAAAGGTGCTTGGCGCGTTGGAAGCCTGACAGTTTGCTCCAGCTCTTGAATGCCTTGCGGGCTGATGCAACAGCAGCATTCACATCCGCAGCGGAGCCATTTGGAACTGTCGCTAGTTTCTCGCCTGACGCCGGATTGAACACATCCAAGCGTTTACCTCTGGACGGCGCGAAGGCTCCGTTGATGAAATGGCCAAAGCCAGCCTCGTGGGTTTTCAACCAGTCTTTGACAATGGAATTCGACTCCGGCGATGGGCCATAGTCCATGGTTTCCAAAATTTCAGCGACACTTGCCATCAGATTCGTCCTCAAGCCATCGGGTGGTGTGAAAGGGCGCTGTAGCGGCCCGTGAGATAATGTTCCAACTGCCGTTCAATATCAGCCAATAGTGATGACGCGCCGATGCGGAACAGGTCTGGCTCCAGCCAACGGCGGCCCAATTCTTCCTTCATCAGGACCAACCAGTTCATGGCATCTTTGGCTGTCTTTAAACCGCCTGCGGGTTTGAAGCCGATCAAGTGTCCTGTGTGCACGCCATAATCTCGCAACGCCCGCACCATAGTAAGGCTCACGGGCAGCGTGGCGTTGACATCTTCTTTTCCTGTCGACGTTTTTATGAAATCAGCCCCCGCCTGCATGCACACCATTGAAGCCTTGTAAACATTGCGCAAGGTTTTGAGATCGCCCGTTGCCAGAATGGCCTTCATATGCGCATCGCCGCAGGCTTCGCGCATGGCGCTCACCTCATCGTAAAGCGCGGTCCAATCCTGCTGCAGCACTTGCGCCCGGTGGATGACGATATCAATTTCCTGCGCCCCTTCCCCTACGGCATATTTTATTTCGGCCAAGCGCATGGCCAGCGGTGTAAGGCCTGCCGGGAAACCGGTGGCAACGGACGCGACGGGGATACCCGAACCCCTTAAAGCTTTTACCGCATGGGGCACCATGGTGGGGTAGACACATACGGCACCAACCTTGGGCATCTCCCTCAGCTTTAATCCTTCGACGATATCATCGCGCAAGGGCCGCATGGCTTTCGCACACAAGCGATGTACTCGGCCCGCCGTGTCGTCACCCGCCAGTGTGGTGAGATCGATGCATTGCAATGCTTTGACAAGCCATGCGGCCTGATACTCTCTCTTCACGCTCCGACGGGTGGTCAGTGTGGCGGCACGACGTTCAGCCGCAGTGGTGTTAACCTGGGCCGTCTCGAACCATTCCGGCATCAATGCGGTGCCTGGGTTTCTTGCCATTTGGTTGCGGCCGTGGTTTGAATTGTCGAGCATTTGAAACGATCTGTCAGGGTTCATATGATCTGAGCCTAGCTGATGTTCTGCGTCATCGCTATGCCCGCGATGCTTCAAACTTTGTCAAATTTGTCACTTAAACGCAACAAAGCTATTCGTTCCACCTGCGTGCAGGCTGTCTTCAATTCGGCTTGACGGTCGTTCCGTATGCGACTTTCAAAAGCGTTGAGAATGTCAGCCTTGGTAAGTCCACGGACGGCGATGATGAACGGAAAGCCAAATTTACGTGTGTAATCGGCGTTCAATGTCGTGAATTTTTGCCGCTCGTCATCCGTTAACACGTCCAAGCCTGATGAGGCTTGTTCAGACATTGAATCGGCGGTTAGTCTTTTTGCCGCAGCCAATTTTCCAGCCAAGTCTGGATGCGCGTTCAAAACCTGCAAGCGCTGCTCTGGCGTGGCACTTCGAAAAATGCGGCACAGCGCATTGTGAATACCTACAGCACTGTTATGTGCAGGGCCGAGTTCAAGTTGGAAAGCCTTCTCGGCAATCCAGGGGGAGTGTTCAAATACGCTTCCAAACTCTTCCACAAATGCCTTTTGCGATACGGGCAAACCACCATGTTTCTCCGTATACGGATGTGTTTTCATCCAGTGTTCGGCAATGTCAATACGGCGTGCCAACCACACTTTGTCATGGGATTTTACATAGTCAATAAAGCGCTGCAACGATGCCGCTCGCCCGGGCCTTCCCACCAAGCGGCAATGCAGACCAACATTCAGCATCTTTGGCGCACCCGCTTTTCCTTCGGCGTAAAGCACGTCAAAGGCGTCCTTGAGATAGGTGTAAAACTGATCACCGGAATTGAACCCTTGCACGGCAGCAAAGCGCATGTCGTTGGTGTCGAGGGTGTAGGGGATAACCAATTGAGATCGGGAATTTCCCTTCAACCAATAGGGTAGATCATCGGCATAACTATCTGAAATATAGTCAAATCCCCCCTCTTCGATCGCAAGCCTCACGGTGTTCATGGAAGCCCGGCCAAGATAGAATCCGCGTGGTCTTTCACCAGTTACTTCCGTGTGAAGGCGGATGGCTTCACGCAAATGTTGACGTTCATCGGCCTCGCTGAAATCCCGATACTCAATCCATTTCAATCCGTGCGACGCGATCTCCCACTTGGCTGCATTCATCGCCGAGACTTGTTCCGGCGACCGTGCCAGCGCGCTTGCCACTCCATAAACAGTGGCGGGCACATTGCTTTGCGTGAACATGCGATGCAAACGCCAGAAGCCAGCACGTGCGCCGTATTCGTACATCGATTCCATGTTCCAATGGCGCTGTCCCGGCCAGTTCTGGGCGCCAACAATTTCCGAAAGAAAAGCTTCGGACTGACCGTCGCCGTGCAGCAGGCAATTTTCGCCGCCTTCCTCGTAGTTGATGACAAACTGCACGGCAATATGGGCATCACCCGGCCAATTTGCTGCCGGTGGTTGGGCTCCATAGCCCCGCATGTCCCGTTCGTATTGCTCACCCTGCTCCATCATTGCCCTCACGCTTTGACACTAGCATAGGTGTTCAGGCATATTTGCCAAGAGCTTGGCGTGGGGGGATTTTGTGGCTGAACTGACGATTATCTGGGATTGGCTTTCGCTGGCGTTGCGCTGGTTGCATGTGATTACCGCCATAGCATGGATTGGATCGTCGTTTTACTTCGTTGCCCTGGATTTGGGCCTGCGCAAGACTGCGAATTTGCCAGCGGGTGCACAAGGTGAGGAATGGCAGGTGCATGGCGGCGGGTTTTACCATATTCGCAAATATCTTGTTGCCCCTGCGGAATTGCCGGAACATCTGACGTGGTTCAAATGGGAGTCCTATGCCACATGGCTCTCAGGTTTCGCGCTGCTGTGCGTGATGTATTATGGCGGGGCGCATCTCTATCTGGTCGACACGCATGTTCTCGATATTTCGGCACCCGGGGCGGTATTGTTATCGCTGGCCAGTATTGGGTTGGGATGGATCGTTTATGACCTCATCTGTAAATCGCCGCTCGGCAAAAACCAGACTGGGTTGATGTTGGCGCTTTACGTGGTTCTGGTTGTTATGGCTTGGGGATATGGCCAAGTGTTTTCAGCGCGCGCGGCGTTTCTACACTTGGGTGCTTTCACGGCGACGATTATGTCGGCCAATGTGTTCTTTATCATTATTCCCAATCAGAAAAAGGTGGTGGCTGCCTTACAGCGGGGTGAAACGCCAGATCCGGCTTTGGGCGCACAGGCCAAACAACGTTCACTTCACAATAACTATTTGACGCTGCCTGTCGTTCTCCTGATGATGTCCAACCACTATCCGCTGGCATTTGCCACGCAATATAGTTGGGTCATCGCGTCGCTCGTGTTCCTGATGGGCGTCAGCATCCGGCATTTCTTCAACTCGCAACATGCCCGCAGGGATGAGCCTTGGTGGACATGGGCTGTTACTGCGGCACTTTTCTTAGGTATTGTTTGGTTGTCGACTTATCCCAAACAACAACAGGCAAACGCGGAACAGCCCTTCACGCCCCAATCCACGCAACACTTTATGAAGACTGAAGGCTTTGAGGATGTGGCATTAACGATACAAAGCCGCTGTGCCGTGTGCCATGCAACCTCGCCCAACTATCCAGGGATTCGTGCAGCACCCAAGGGCGTATTATTTGAAACTGAAGAACAGATCGCGAAGCAGGCTCGCGATATCTACTTGCAAGCCGGGGTTTCCCACGCCATGCCGCCATCGAATTTGACCGAGCTGGAGGATGCTGAGCGCAGGTTGATTGCAACATGGTACGAAAAGGCAGTGGAAAACAATTAAGCCGTTTTGACTTGATTCACACGCGCGCCCGCGACGTAGGTCGCTGAAACGGCGCGATCGTCTCCCAACATCATCAGAGAGAACAATACATCTTCAATCGACTGTGACAGTTCGTGGCGGGCTTCCAACACTTCTGTTGCTTTGGGGTTCAACACGACGATGTCAGCGTATTTTCCAACATCCAAACTCCCGACTTCATGGTCAATTTTCAGACGTTGCGCATTGCCAAGTGTGGCCAAGTGGTAAAGCTCATGCACGGAAGGTTTATACCCACGCAGCATTTGCAATTTGTAAGTTTCAGCCATGGTCGCGAGCATGGAATAGCTGGTGCCGCCGCCAACATCGGTGCCCAGACCCAGCGACACGTTCTGCGTTCGCAGCGCTTGCATGGGCATGATGCCGGAACCCAAAAAAGCGTTTGAAGTCGGGCAATGCACCACTGTACCTCCGCTTTCACCCAGCCTTTTTTGTTCGCGCTCACTCAGGTGAATGCCATGGGCAAACAAACTGCGTTCGGACAAGAGCCCGAACTGATCGTAAACATCGGCATAGTCTTTTGCATTCGGGAACAGCTGCTTGACCAAAGCAATTTCCGCAGCACTTTCTGAAATGTGAGTTTGCATGAGTGCATTTGGCAAAGCCTTCACCAGCTCACCCGCTGCGGCAAGTTGTTGCGGCGTCGATGTGATCGCAAAGCGTGGTGTGACGGCATAGCGAAGCCTGCCTTTGCCATGCCACCTTTGAGCCAATTCAAACGACTCCCGGAGTCCTGATTCAACGGTGTCCTGCACTGCCGGAATCGCATTGCGGTCCATCATGGTTTTGCCCGTGATCAAGGCCATGTTTGTTTGCTTTGCAGCCGCAAACAGCGCATCAGCACATTGTTTGTGGACGGAACAGAAAGCTAATGCAGATGTGGTTCCGTTGTCGAATAGCCTTTGCAGGAATAGGCTTGCAGCGCGGCCGGCATAACCTTCATCCGCGTACCGGCTTTCTTCTGGAAAGGTGTAGCGGTTCAGCCATTCTAGCAAATCCTTGGCTGGTGCGGCCAACATTCGATACTGCGGAAAATGAATATGGGCATCAATGAAACCCGGCAGCAATAATGTGTCGCCGTGATCATGGATTGGAACATTCATGTAAGGTTCTGGCCGCGCGTTGAAATCTCCGATCCAGGCAATGCGTCCGTCGTCATCAATCGCAATTGCACCCGCAGCCTCATGGGTTATTGTCTCATCCGAAGAGCCCAGCTGCACAAGTTG
>JANOPL010000083.1:0-14150 GCA_031421835.1 Hyphomicrobiales bacterium
CACGTCATCCCGATCATCCTATCCCTGAAACAATGCAACTCTACGGCATGCAGGGCACACCGACAACGATGCTCATCGACAAGGCGGGGCACCTGCGACGCTTTTCCTTTGGTCACGTTGACGATATGCAGCTCGGGGCGGAAGTCGCGTCACTTCTCGCAGAACCATTGTCGCGAGACTGACGACGATTACGTGTCGACATAGTTTTCAGGACGCAAATCGTGGATGGTTGGGTTCTTGCCTGTCAGCGGATTCGCCGGGTCAAGTGCCAGCCTCGTTTCGAAAAAGCGGGCAGATAACGCATCATACATCAGGATACGGCCCACCAGACTGTCGCCAATCCCCAGTATTTCCTTGATCACTTCCATCGCCTGCATGGAACCGAAGATACCGGGCAGTGCACCCATCACGCCCGCCTCTTCGCAAGCCGGAAACAGGCCACGCTCGGGCAGATCACCAATGAAACAGCGGTAAGTCGGGTTCTGATTTTCGTAGGGACGGAAGGTCGACATTTGACCATCGAACTGGCCAACGGCGGCAGAGACCAGCGGTTTCCTTGCAAAGTAGCAGGCGTCACTCACCAGAAACCGCGTCGGAAAATTATCGCAGCCATCAGCCACGACATCGTAACGCGACATCAAATCAAGTGCATTTTCTGTGGTCAGCCGAAACGGATGTTGTTCAATGTTCACATGCGGGTTGATGGCGTGTATTTGTGCGGCAGCACTTTTCGTTTTGAGGTGCCCCACGCGTTCCGTGGTGTGAATGACCTGCCGCTGCAAATTCGAAAGCGACACGGTGTCATGATCAATAATGCCGATGCGCCCCACGCCTGCTGCGGCAAGATACATCAGCAACGGTGCGCCCAAACCACCAGCCCCAACCACCAACACCGATGACGCCTTCAGCTTGTTCTGCCCAGGCCCGCCGACGTCCTGCAGCACGAGGTGCCTCGCGTAGCGTTCGATTTCTAGATCTGAGAGCGGCATCACGACCTCCCGCTGGAACCAAACCCGCCAGCGCCACGTTCAGTTTCGTCCAAAGTTTCGACGTCCACAAGCTCCACTGTTGTGACCGGGGCGACCACCATTTGCGCAATGCGATCTCCCCGCGCAATGACAAAATCATCCGTACCATGATTAATCAACGGCACTTTGATTTCTCCGCGATAGTCAGCGTCAATGGTGCCGGGCGAATTCAAAACCGTAACGCCATGCTTGACGGCGAGGCCTGAACGCGGCCGGACCTGCGCCTCGTGCGTGTCTGGAAGTGCGATGGCGATGCCCGTTGCGACCAAGGCACGGGCACCGGGTTTGAGCGTCAGACTTTCAGCAGAACGCAGGTCCATGCCTGCAGAACCCGTTGTCGCGTAGGATGGCAATGGCAAGTCAGCGCCATGGGGCAGCCGTTGAATGCGAAGTTTCACAACATCCCCGCCAGCTTCGCCATCAATTTCAAAGCCACATCCTGTTTCGACATTGCGGGCCAGCTTTCAACACCCTGTGCACTCACCACATGCACGGTGTTCAAATCGCCACCGAAGACACCGCCTTCTGGTGACACATCATTGGCGATGATCAAGTCGCAGCCTTTTTTCGTCAGCTTGGTTTTGGCATGCTTCAAAACGGCTTCAGTTTCAGCTGCAAATCCCACCACCAGTGTAGGACGACCGGATTTTCGGGTGGCGATGGTTCTGAGAATGTCGGGATTTTCAGCAAATGACAGCGTGGGCAATGAGCCATCGTCCTGCTTTTTGATCTTCTCACCAGCGGCCTTGGCCACTTTCCAATCGGCCACAGCAGCGGTGAAAATCGCAATGTCAGCCGGCAGTGCGCTTTCAACGGCTTTTAACATGTCATCAGCTGTGGTCGCAAGCATCACACCTGCCCCTGGTGGCAGCGGCAGATTGACGGGGCCTGATACCAATGTCACCTGCGCGCCCAGTTTCACAGCAGCCTCAGCAATGGCATAGCCTTGCTTGCCGGAAGAATGGTTGGAGATATAGCGCACAGGGTCAATCGCCTCGCGCGTCGGGCCTGCAGTGATCAGCACATGTTTTCCCGCCAATGGTTTTGATTGGGGCGATAATGCGGCTTCAATGCCAGCAACAATTTCAGCAGGCTCCGCCATGCGGCCCAGGCCAAATTCGCCACAGGCCATGTCACCTTCATTGGGCCCGACAAACAGGATGCCATCGTTGTTCAGTATACGGAGGTTACGTTGTGTTGCTGCATGGTGCCACATCCGCACATTCATCGACGGGGCCACCAGCACGCGCTTGTCAGTGGCGAGCAATGTGGTGGAAGCGAGGTCATTGGCAAGTCCCACGGCCATCTTCGCCAACAGATCAGCCGTCGCAGGTGCCACAACAACCAGATCTGCCGAGCGGGATAATTCAATGTGCCCCATTTCGGTTTCGTCCGTCAGTGAAAACAAATCCGAATAAATCTTCTCGCCCGAAAGGGCGGCCACCGACAACGGCGTCACAAACTGTTCTGCCGCTTTCGTCATGATGCAGCGGACGGCAATGCCCTTGCCCTTGAGCAGCCGGATCAACTCCAAAGATTTATAGGCAGCAATGCCGCCACCAATGATGAGGAGAACGGAGCGTGTCATGTTTTCTCCTTGGCGTTTTCAGATAGCGTGTGAAGCGCCTTGCGGGCTTCTTCCACCAGCTGCGGGAATTGCAACGCCAGGCGCCCCATGGCCTTTACACTTTCACCCGCTTCTTCCAGTTTTCCAATGGGACCAAGTGTGCGCTCGATCCACGCCCTGACAATGGGCTCCGCTGTTACCCACATGTTCAAGTTGGGATTAAGAGTGCGCGCCACACCCTCCACAACGACCATGGTTTTTTGCAACAGCAACAACTGGGGTTGCGCCTGCATTTCAAATTGCTCGGTCACTTCAAACAATTGGGTGAGCAGTCGCCCCATGGAAATCTGATCCGCCGGCAAATCAAGGATCGGTTCACCAATGGCGCGAAGTGCTTGCGCAAAATTATTGACGTCCTGCGATTGAGGCACATAGGCCGCATCAAAATGCACTTGCGCCACCCGCATATAATCCCGCGTGATAAAACCATGGAGAATTTCAGCAAGAAACATCCGTTCCTTGGGGCCAAGCCGTCCCATGATGCCAAGATCCAGCACCACCAGATTGGCCTTTGAATCCACCATCAAATTGCCTTGGTGCATGTCGGCATGGAAAAATCCATCGCGGATGGCATGACGCAGGAAACTTTGAATGATCACATCAGCCACGGCGTTGAGATCAAGCCCGGAACGACGCAAGGCTTCGACGTCGGCCATGGGTGTTGCATCCAGCCACTCCGTTGTCAGTACGCGCTTTGAGGTTGTGACCCAATCCACTTTTGGCAAACGAAACGATGGGTCGTCTTTTGTATTCTCCGCCATCTCCGCAAGCGCTGAAGCTTCCATGCGCAAATCCAATTCGAGCTTCATGGATTGCTCTAGCATGTTGACGGCAGCAACCGGGCGCAGGCGCTTTCCTTCTTTCGAAAAACGTTCAATCATTCGTGCGGCAAAGCCGAAACTCGAAATGTCCGCAGCAAAGCGACGGTCCACATCCGGGCGCAGAATTTTGACGGCAACCGCGCGACCATCTCTGGTCATGGCCTTGTGCACTTGCGCCACCGAAGCCGCAGCGATCGGTTCGCTGAACGACGTGAATAAGTCTTCGACTGGCTTTCCCAGTTCTTTTTGAATGATGGCTTTTGCCTCATCCATGCCGAACGGTGGCAATTTATCTTGCAGAACTTTGAGTTCAAACGCGCGCTTGGCTCCAATCACGTCGGGGCGCGTGGCGAGGAATTGCCCCAGCTTGATATAGCTTGGCCCCAAAGACTGGAGTGCTGTTGAAATGCGATTGCCTTGATTGACTTCGCGCTGGTCACTGCCGATTTGCGCCACGACCAAACCTTGCCGCGCGAGCCATGGCAGTTGCGCCGTCTGTTCGGGTGGCAGCAAGGCACCATGACGGGCGAGTGTGAATCCGGCCTTCAGTATACGGAATAAATTGGTGAGGCTTGAGGCCATCAGATGCGCCAACCCGAATGAATGGACACGGTGCCGCCCGTCAGGTTGCGCCAGGTCACGCGCGAAAAACCAGCGCCCTCAATCAAATCGGCAAAGGCCTTCTGCTTTGGGAAGGTGCGGATTGATTCAACAAGATAACGATAAGGTTGCCCATCCCCCGTCACCACCTTGCCAACAGCGGGAATGACGGTGAAGGAATAGGCGTCGTAAATCTTTTGCGCCACGTCCAGTTCCAGATGGCTGAATTCCAGACACATGAAGCGGCCACCGGGTTTCAACACACGGTAAGCCTCTTTCAGCGCCTTGGGGATGTTCGGCACGTTGCGAATGCCAAACGCGATGGTATAGGCGTCGAAGCTTTGGTCTTCAAAGGCAAGGCTCTCTGCATTGCCAACAGTGAAACCAACTTTGCTGGCAAGCACACCCGCTTCAGCGCGGCGTTTTCCTTCGGCCACCATGTCAGGCGAAATATCGGCGATGGTCACATGGGTGCCGTTGCCGCCAATAGCTGCGATACGGAATGCAATGTCGCCCGTGCCGCCCGCCACATCCAACACTTTGAAGGCGCGGTCATTGCGGGGCGGATTGAGCTGTGTCAGAAAATCGTCCTTCCACAACCGGTGCAAACCACCTGACATCAAATCATTCATCTGGTCATAACGCGCTGCGGATTTGGCAAAAACCTCGTTGACGAGGCCTTGTTTCTGGCCCTTTTCCACATCGCGGAAACCGAATTTTGTCTCAATGCCTGAAGGATTGTGGTTCATCAGGCTTACATAGGCTATACCGCACTGGATTTCCACCAGACCGCCAGAACTGCGGCAATGAGGTTAACGTGCCGGAACTTCCAGAGGTCGAAACTGTCAAACGCGGCTTGGAACCAGCTTTGGTCGGGCGCGTGTTCAACCACATCGAGCTCCGCCGCAAAAATCTGCGTTTTGATTTTCCCGAAGGCCTGGCCCTGGCGATGCAAGGGGCAAAAGTAGAGGCCATGGAGCGGCGGGCGAAATATATTCTGGTCCATTGTTCCAACGGCAAGACCCTCATCCTGCATTTAGGCATGACCGGACGCTTTACCATTGTGAAACCTGACGGCCAAAGCTTTGAACCCGGTGCGTTTTATCATGATGCCGGTGGCTTTGCGGAACCCGGCCCCCACGACCATGTGATTTGGCACCTCGATGACGGCGTCAGAATCATTTACAACGACGCGAGGCGGTTTGGTTTCATGGATTGGGCCGATACGCACAAGCGCGACGCGCATAAACTGCTGGCGGACATTGGTGTTGAACCGCTGGGCAACGGGTTCCATCTCGCTCATCTGGTCGAAAAATTGAGTGGCAAAAAAGCCCCGATGAAGGCGGCCCTTCTCGACCAACATGTGGTGGCGGGCCTTGGGAATATCTACGTATCAGAAGCCTTACACCGCGCACGGATATCGCCAAAACTTGCAGCCGGAAAACTGATCAAGGCCAAGGGCCCCGATGCGCGGCTCGATCACTTGGTGCGCCATATCAAGGATATCTTGAATGAAGCCATATTGGCCGGTGGCTCAACCTTGCAGGATTTTCAGGGGGCCTCAGGCGTGAAGGGTGAATTCCAGCAGCGCTTTCAAGTTTATGACCGCGAGGGGAAGTCCTGCGTCACTGCGGGCTGCACCAGTGTCATCAAACGCATTGTGCAATCAGGCCGCTCCACGTTCTATTGCCCCACCTGCCAAAAGTAGGTGTGCACGTTTTGCGTTTGAAATTACATTCTGGTTGTCATTGCCGGACTTGTTCCGGCAATCCATGGCTGCTGCAGTGACCGTGTCATTGACCTGCGCAGAGCGCAGGTTTTTCGCTCCACTCAGCTCCACCATGGATCACCGGAACAAGTCCGGTGATGACGGTGTTACGAGACCAGTCATTGGATTATCGTCTATTCCGCCCGCTTCAATACCGCCTGCAACACATCTTTCACACCAATGGCTCCGGCAAAAGTATTGTCATCATTGAACAGGGCAACGGGGGCCGTTTCGGATTTATGCATGGCCAGCATGACAGTTTTCAAAGGTGTGCCAGGTGTGGCCCAGAACACGGGTCGCGTTTTTTTGTCGACGGCCTTCTCGGCATCGGCACAGGAAACCCAAGCGGCGACTTCACCGTTTCTTTCAACAGTTGTCACACGGTTGTCTTTGCCCAATTTGAACCGTGTGGTCTTGCGCCGGTCGAGCCAAATCCAGCCCCCTGTGTCTTTTACAAGTTCATGGGGTCCACGCATCACATTCCAGGCTGTGAGCACCGACAGCGGGTTCACGTTGGCAATAAACTCCCGCACATAATCATTGGCGGGGCGCAGCACGATGTCTTCAGGACGGCCTGACTGCACAATGCGCCCGCCCTCCATGATGGTGATGGTATTGCCAATCTTCAGCGCTTCTTCCAGATCATGGCTCACGAAGATGATGGTTTTCTTCAAACGCTTTTGCAAATCAAGCAGCTCATCCTGCAACTTGGTGCGGATCAACGGATCAAGCGCCGAGAATGGCTCGTCCATCAAGAGGATCGGCGCTTCCGTTGCAAAGGCCCGCGCCAACCCCACGCGTTGTTGCATGCCGCCCGAAAGTTCATGGGCGTATTTGTTTTTCCATTGCGACAGACCAACGAGTTCCAGCTGTTTTTCAACACGGGCCTTGCGTTCCGCATCCGGCACGCCGGAAAGTTCGAGGCCAAAACCCACATTCTCAGCCACCGTGCGCCACGGCAACAGTGCAAACTGCTGAAACACCATGGCCACAGACTTTTGCCGCACCTGTCGCAGCGTGGCGTCGTCGCAGGACACCACATCCACCATGCGGCTGCCATCACGCACTTCAATGGCGCCACGCGTCACATGATTGAGGCCGTTGACGCCGCGCAAGAGTGTGGATTTTCCAGAACCCGATAACCCCATCAAAACGCTGATTTCACCCTCGCGCACGGTGAGGTTGGCACCTGCACAGCCGAGCACAGTTCCGGTTTTATCCAGAATGTCAGACCGGCTCGCACCAGCATCAAGCATGGTTATGGCTTCCTCGGTGTTCTCACCGAAAAGAATATCAACATTTTTGAAATGAACAGCCGTGGTCATTTTTTGACCGTCTGCTGCGCCAGCACGCGGTCGAGAATGATCGCCAAGATCACGATCGCCAAGCCGGCTTCAATGCCCATCCCGATATTGCGATTGTTCAGTGCACGGATGACGGATACCCCGAGAGACGGGGCACCAATCAAGCTGGCAATCACAACCATCGACAAACACATCATGATGCATTGCGTAAAGCCTGACATGATGGCGGGTAAAGCAGCTGGAAGTTCAACCTTCCATAACAGTTGTCGTGCAGTGGCACCAAAACTCTTGCCGGCTTCCAACATCGGTGTCGGCACCGAAGTCAGTCCCAAATGGGTCATGCGCACAGGTGCGGGCATTGCAAAAATAATCGTGACGATAACAGCAGATGCACCACCCAAACCAAACAAGATCAGAATCGGGATCAAATAGACAAATGTCGGCATGGTCTGCATGAGGTCGAGGATAGGCTGCATCACACGCCACACACGTGGGCTATGTGCTGCCCAAATGCCAAGCGGCACACCAAGTGCCATCGACAGCGCCGTGGAGTATGTGACGAGCACGAGGGTCTGTATCGTCTCTTTCCACAGCCCTTGGTTGATGATGAAGAGCAGGCCGAGCATCACGCTCAAAGCCAAAACCCAGGAACGCTTGAGCCAAAAGGCAAGGCCAGCAATCAACACCGCCAACAAAACGGGCGGAACCGAAAGCAACCCGATGGTCGTTGCGTTGAAAAGATCATTCAAAATGTCTTTGATGCCGTCAAAGAACCATTCAAAATTGGTGACGAAAAACTCAATAGCCTTTTTACCCCACGTGCCAACGGGGATTTTCCAACTTGAGATAAATTGTGTGAGGGGATCCATCGTGCAAATGATGCCCCTTCCGCCTGAGGTGGAAGGGGCAAGACGTCGTTACTTCAGCGCGGCAGCAACAGCAGCTTTTGCATCGCCACCATCCATGGTGGTCACACCTTCCAGCCACGTGTTGACGAGATCTGGGTTGGCACGCACCCACTCATTGGCCACGGTCTGTTGATCTTTTCCATCCTTCAGAACAGGTGCCATCATGCCGCCGACCATTTTCAGGTCATACTTCATGTTTGAAACCAGCTTGGCAGCGTTCGGGCATTCAGCAGCCCAGCCAGCGCGAACGTTTGTGTAAACGGTAGCCGGGCCAAAACCATAGCTGTTCACACCTTCAACATAATGAATTTTCATGTCACCAAAGGTAGGGTGTGGCGTCCACGCCAGGAACAACATCCACTCATTGTTCTTCATGGCTTTCTCGGCCTCGGTAATCATTCCGGCTTCTGAGCTTTCCACCAATTCAAAGCCCTTCAGATTATTCTTTTCTTCCGAGATGATGGTGAGGATCGAACGGTTGCCGTCATTGCCCGGCTCAATGCCGAAGAATTTGCCGCCGAACTTGTCTTTATGGGCCATGATGTCGGTAATGCTCTTGACGCCAGCATCAGCCACATACTGCGGCACAACGATGCCGTAGCCTGCACCCTCAAGATTCACGTTCAGATTTTCAACTGACTTGTCATCGAGATAGGGTTGAATATCTGCTGCCTGTGATGGCATCCAGTTGCCGAAGAACACGTCAATATCCTTGTTCTTCATGGAAGCAAAAGTGACCGGCAATGCGAGTGGTTTTGATTCCGACTCATAGCCCAAGGCCTGCAACATGATACCGGCAATACCGTTCATCACGCCAATTTCAGTCCAGCTTGGATCACTGAAGCGTACGGCTTTGCAGCTTGCAGGATCAGCGGCCTGTGCGCTGGTGGTCAATATGCCGAGCAAAGCTGTCGCAGCAAGAATTCTGGTTTTGAAAGTCATAGTGTTTTTCCCTGTTTTGTTAGTGAGATGGATAGTTCTGATTTCCCATCTTCGTGGCGAGAGTAAAGCCTTTACAGAGGCTTGCCGTCAAGGCACCATTGCTTGAAGAAACACACAAGGTGGAAACATGACGAAAAGACTGGCAGGCCGCACTGCCATTGTAACGGGCGCTGCTGCAGGAATGGGCCAGGCCGCAGCCATCATGTTTGCCCGTGAGGGTGCAAAGGTGTGCGTCTCAGACATTGCTGACAACGGCGGGGCTGAAACCGTTGCCAAAATCAGACAGGACGGCGGCGACGCTTTCAACATCGTCTGTGATGTCTCAAACGCCGCATCGGTTCACGCCATGGTGGCTGACACACGAAAACACTTTGGCCCGATCAACGTGCTGTTCAACCATGCAGGTATTCTGATCGTGCGGCCCTTCATGGAGGTAACGGAACATGAATGGGACAAGCAGATGGATGTGAATGTAAAATCCATGTTCCTTGTGACACAAGCTGTATTGCCGGACATGTTGGCTGCCAAAAAAGGCGCAATCGTTTGCACCTCTTCAATTGCAGCCGAGCGGGGCTTTGCCGCTGAAGTACCTTACTGTGTAACCAAGGGCGCAGTGTTGCAATTTGCCCGTTCCATCGCAGCGGAGTTTCGCCATCATGGGATCCGTTGCAATGCTGTATGCCCAGGATTTGTGAAAACAGGACATGGCTTACGCGAGATTGATGCCTTGGATGCACTTGGGCAAAAATGGAGTGATGAAGGTCTGGCCGCGTCACAAGTCCGCATTTGTGAACCGGAAGAAGTGGCGGCCGCCGCGCTTTATCTGGCAAGTGATGAATCAAGCTTTGTGAACGGCACTGCACTCTATGTGGATGGCGGCTGGCACGCGCAATAAAAAGGAAACGAAAATGAAACCAGTGAAATGGGGCATCTTGTCCACCGCCAATATTGGCATGCAAAAGGTCATTCCAGGCATGCTGAAGAGCAAGCAGTTGGAAGTGGTGGGAATGGCATCACGCGATCTGAAACGCGCCAAATCCGCCGCAAAATCCCTAGGTATTCCCAAAGCCTACGGCTCCTATGAGGAGATGTTGGAAGACCCTGAGATTGAAGCCATTTACAACCCGCTGCCCAATCATTTGCACGTGCGCATGACGCTGGCAGCGGCCCGGGCAGGCAAACACGTGCTGTGTGAGAAGCCCATGTCGATCACGACAAAGGGCGCTTTGGCGCTCCGCAATGTGCCGGATGGCGTACACATTGCCGAAGCCTTCATGGTGCGCCATGCCCTGCAATGGATTGACGCAAAAGCCCGCGTGAAGAAGGGCGAAATTGGCGAGGTGCGTGCTATTCAGGTGATGTTCTCCTATTTCAACAACGATCCCCTGAATGTGCGCAATATGGCTGACATTGGCGGCGGAGGCATGCTGGATATCGGCTGTTATCCCATCACCATCTCACGCTACATCTTTGGTGAAGACCCGATCCGCGGTGCGGCCACCATTGACTATGATCCCAAATTCAAGACCGATCGCGTGGCGGGAGCCATTCTGGAATTCCCTAAAGGTCGCCATTTGACGTTTTCGATTTCAACCCAACTCGCCCCCTATCAACGCGTGCACATCATGGGCACCAAGGGCCGCATTGAAATTGAAATCCCATTCAACGCGCCGCCTGACAAGCCCAACCGCCTGTTTGTGCAGGGCATGGAAATGAACGAGGGGAAGTGGCATTCCTTCCCTGTCTCTGACCAATATCAATTGCAGGCCGAAAGTTTCTCCCGCGTCATCCGCAAAAAGGAAAAGCTGGTTTGGGGTGTCGAAGATGCCATCACCAACATGCGCATCATTGATGCCCTGTTCAAATCCAGCAAAGGCGGCAAGTTTGAGAAAATCGCTTAAGCGATGGATGTGACGGCAAGCGAAGAAGACCAACTGCGAGGCCATGAAGGACCTGCCATGCAATTGGCCATGGAACTGGTCATGCAGGCCGCGCGGATCCTGAACGCACCCCGTCTGATCCCCGTCACCTATGCCCACATCGACGCCTGTTTCTACAACGGCCAGGCCCACATCGATTTTGCGCAATTCATGCTGGACCATGGTGCAAAATTTCCAATTCCAGCCTGGACCAACAATGGCGTGGTGTCGGAAACCCATCCGCATTTTTACAACGGCAACCCAGACACGGAAATGGTCAAGGGCGCACGAAAGCTCATGCAACTCTATGCGGCGTTGGGGTGCAAACCCACGTGGACCTGTGCACCCTATCAGATTCCGGGAGGCCCGAAATTCGGCGAACACATTGTGGTGGGGGAATCGAATGCCGTCACCTATTACAATTCCGTTACCGGTGCCCGCACCAACAAATATGGCGACTATCTCGATGTTGCTTGCGCCTTGATCGGCAAGGCTCCCTTTGCTGGCCTGCACACCGATGAGGGTCGCCAAGCGGAGTTGTGTTTTGATGTTTCAAATCTGCCGGAACAGTGGCGCCGGGAAAACATCTTCCACCATCTTCTCGGCCACCATATCGGCCGCATTGCCGGGCGTCGTGTACCGGTGGTGGTGGGACTTTTGACCAGCATCACAACGGATGATCTGAAAGCCGTCTCAACCGCCGTTGCGGCATCGGGCGGGGTGGAACTGTGGCACGGTGTGGGCGTCACACCGGAAGCCACATCGCTGGAAGCCGTCTCCAACAATTGCGAGGTTCACACATTCAGCAGAGAGGATCTGATCACAGCCCTGTCCGAACTTTCAACCGGGCGCGATGGCCGCTTGGATATGGTGGCATTGGGAACGCCACATTTTTCGGCCTCGGAATTCCGCGCTGTGATCGAAGCGCTGGATGGTCGAAAGTCAAAAGTCCCCTTCACAATCACGACGTCCCGCTTTGTCATGGATTACATCGCGTCGAAAGGCTGGAGCGAAAGTCTGAAGCGTGCTGGCGTCGACGTGATCGGCGATATCTGCAGCTATTATGCGCCGGGCATCAACGGCATGAAAGGCCGCGTCATCACCAACTCGGCGAAGTGGGCCTATTACGCACCGGGCATGTTGCCGGTGGAAGTGTGTTTTGGCTCGCTCAGGGAATGCGTTGAAAGTGCAGTCGCAGGGGAAGTGCGACGCGACCCCACGTTATGGACCGCAGCATGAAAGCCACCATTCTCAATAAAGGTGTGGCCTCAGGTCCGGTGCTTTTGCTGACGGAACCTCTCAGCTTTTGGGGCGCTTACGACCCGCGCACCGGCAGGATCGTTGACACCCACCACGCCCAATCCGGCGCGTATTTGGGCGGGCATATCCTGTTGTTGAAAGAAACGCGTGGCTCCGGGGGCACACCGGGCGGCATTGCCGAAGCCATTCGCCGCGGCACCGCTCCTCTTGGCATTGTTCTCGCCTCAAGTGACATCAATCTGGCCACTGGAGCAGCTGTGGCAGCCAGACTTTACAGCCGTCAATGCCCTGTGGTGTCGGTCACCTTGGTGGAATTTGAAACCCTCAAGACAAAATCCCACATCACCATTGCGGAAGACGGTCAAATAACTGTATAGTTACTTCAAACAGGAGTAACAACATGAAACAGATTGGTGCTATCCCGCACATTGGATTTGGCACTTGGAAGCGCAACGGCGACGATGGCTACCGCGCAGTGCTCGATGCACTCGAAGTCGGCTACCGCCATATCGATACTGCTGAAGCTTACGACAATGAACAGGATGTCGGAAAAGCCATTGCACTGTCCAACCTCAAGCGTTCAGAACTTTTTTTAACCACCAAAGTTGCTCCAGACAATTTGGGGCCAGGCCAAGTGCGGCCTCATGTCATGGCATCATTGGAAAAGTTGGGTCTCGAACAGGTGGATTTGTTACTGGTGCACTGGCCGTCACTGCAAGACCGTTTTGATGTTCGGGATTATGTTGCTCAATTTCAGGCCGTGCATGCCGAAGGCCTCAGCAAACACATTGGTGTGTCGAATTTCACCAAGCGGCACTTGGCCGCAGCCATCGAGGTATTGGGCGAAGGCGTCATCGCCACAAATCAGGTCGAAGTGCATCCGTTCTTTCAAAATTCTATTATGAAAACACATTGCAAATTGTTAGGCATTCCGCTGACGGCTTATTCACCCTTGGCGCGGGGAGCAGTCAACAGCAATGACCTGTTGATCCGCATTGCCCAAAAACACAACGCAACACCGGGCCAAGTGACACTGGCATTCTTGTTGGCGGAAGGGCATGTCATCATTCCAACGTCAAGCAACAAAACTCGAATGGCTGAAAATCTGGAAGCACAACACCTGAATCTGGACGAAGCTGATATGAAGAATATCCGTAGCCTTAATACCGATCAACGCATTGTGAACGGCAGCTGGGCACCGCAATGGGATGTATGAAAGCCGAAAGACTTTCGTTTCCGTATAAGACGAAACAGTTTTAACGGAACCTCATGTCTGTACCGATTCGTATTGCGAGCCTCGCCACCGCCGTTCCAACCCACATCCTTGAGCGCGAATTCGTTCAGGCAGAAGCCAAACGAATATTCGCACGTTTTGGCGATGAGTTCGAACGCATGGCGGGTGTCTTTGCCAACACAGGCATAGATCGCCGCTATTCGGTGTGTCCGGTCGAATGGTTTGAAACGGCCACCAGTTGGGGCGACCGTGCCGCGCGATTTCTGGAAGGTGCCAAAACCCTGTTCCAACAGGCCGCCGGTGAAGCGCTGGAGCGTGCCAATGTGGGCGCAAAAGACATTGATGTAATTGTAACTGTCTCCTCAACCGGCATCGCAACGCCATCGGTTGAAGCCCATGTCATGCATGAAATGGGGTTTCGTCATGACGTTATGCGGGTTCCGGTATTTGGCCTCGGGTGTGCCGGTGGGGTGACGGGCTTGGCCCTTGCAGCACAGCTTGCATCAGGTCCAAAGCCCCGCAAAGTGCTGCTTGTCGTCATTGAGCTCTGCACGCTTCACTTTCGCCCCGATGAAATGTCGAAATCCAATATTGTGGCCACCGCCTTGTTTGGTGATGGTGCTGCCGCCATGGTGATCAGTGCTGACGGAGAAGGCCCGGTGATTGAGTGCATGGGCCAGCACACATGGAAAGACACGATCAACATCATGGGCTGGCACCTGCCCGGCTCGGAGACCTG
>JANOPL010000084.1:0-6072 GCA_031421835.1 Hyphomicrobiales bacterium
GCTGACATCGCGGTGACCTGCATGTTGCGGCACATGAAAGAAGCGCAGCCGGATTTGTTTACGGGCAAGAGTTATCCGGCACTCTCGCGACATGCCGAAGCGATGGAAAAACAGCCGATTTTTATAGAGATATCACAACCGTTTATCCCGCCTGCTTAAGGTGATTGTTCAGGATCTTTCCAGTTACAAAAAAAGGGCGCCCCAATGCGCCCTTTTTTTAACGATCACTCGCTCAATGCGTCACAGCGCTTTCGCCAACGCCCTTGTCTTTGGCTCTTGCGGCCGCAGCGGCTTCTTCGGCTTCCTCATCCCAGACAATGGGTGTGGGCTGCCGCACGAGAGCGTGCTTCAAGACTTCATCGACATGCGACACAGGAATGAGGTCCATGCCAGACTTCACGTTGTCCGGAATTTCAGCCAAATCCTTGACGTTGTCAGCGGGGATCAAGACTGTCTTGATGCCACCTCGCAGTGCCGCCAGCAGCTTTTCCTTCAAGCCACCGATAGGCAACACACGACCACGCAGCGTGATCTCGCCCGTCATCGCAACGTCCTTGCGCACCGGAATTCCGGTGAGCACGGATACGATGGCCGTGGCCATGCCGATGCCGGCCGATGGGCCGTCCTTCGGTGTTGCACCTTCCGGCACGTGCACGTGGATGTCGCGCTTGTCAAACACCGGAGGCTTCACCCCAATCGATGGTGCACGTGAGCGCACGTAGGATGAGGCAGCTGAAATCGACTCTTTCATCACGTCGCGCAAGTTTCCGGTGACTGTCATTTTGCCTTTGCCCGGCATCATCAAGGCTTCGATGGTCAGCAGTTCGCCGCCCACTTCCGTCCATGCAAGACCCGTCACAACACCGACCTGATCTTCACGCTCAGCCTCGCCGAAGCGGAACTTCTGGGCACCCAGATAATCGTTCACAACCTTGGCCGTGACTTTGATTTTCTTGCCCTTCTTGGCTGTCATCAAGTCCTTCACGGCTTTGCGTGCCAGCGTGTTCATTTCGCGTTCCAGCGAACGCACACCGGCTTCACGGGTGTAACGTTGAATGATTTCGCGAATGGCTTCTTCCGTGACTTCAAATTCCTTCTTGTCCAAACCATGGTTTTCCATGGCCTTGGGCACAAGGTGGCGTCTGGCGATTTCGGCCTTTTCATCTTCGGTGTAACCGGCGATGCGGATGATTTCCATGCGGTCAAGCAAGGCAGGTGGAATGTTCAACGTGTTGGACGTCGTCACGAACATGACATTCGACAAATCATATTCCACTTCGAGGTAGTGGTCCATGAAGGATGAGTTTTGTTCCGGATCCAACACTTCGAGCAAGGCTGCCGAGGGGTCACCACGGAAGTCCTGACCCATCTTGTCGATTTCATCGAGCAGGAAGAGCGGATTGGATTTCTTCGCCTTCTTCATCGACTGGATGACCTTGCCGGGCATCGAGCCAATGTACGTGCGACGATGACCACGGATTTCAGCTTCATCCCGCACGCCACCCAACGACATGCGAATGAACTCACGACCCGTTGCCTTTGCGATGGATTTGCCCAGTGAGGTTTTACCCACACCCGGCGGGCCGACGAGGCAGAGAATTGGACCACGCAATTTATTGGTACGCGCCTGCACGGCGAGATACTCGACAATGCGGTCTTTGACTTTGTCCAAGCCAAAGTGATCCGTATCCAGAACATTCTGGGCAAAGTCGAGATCGGTTTTCACCTTGCTCTTTTGCGACCAGGGAATGTTCAACAACCAATCGAGGTAGTTGCGCACGACTGTGGCCTCCGCTGACATCGGAGACATTTGCCGCAGCTTCTTCATTTCAGCTTCAGCGCGTTCGCGGGCTTCTTTCGAGAACTTGGTGTCCTTGATGCGCTTTTCGAGCTCGCCCATTTCGTCGCGCTCTTCACCACCATTGCCGGAACCGTCGCCCAATTCTTTCTGAATGGCCTTCATCTGCTCATTCAAATAATACTCACGCTGGGTCTTTTCCATTTGACGCTTGACACGGCTGCGGATTTTCTTTTCCACCTGCAACACGGAAATTTCGCCTTCCATCAAGGCGTAGGCTTTTTCCAAACGCTCATCAACGGTGGCAAGCTCCAGCATTTGCTGCTTGTCGGCAATTTTCAAAGCCAGGTGTGCTGCAATGGTGTCTGCCAATTTGGCGAAATCATTGATCTGGTTGAGGCCCGCCAAAACTTCCTGCGGCACTTTTTTGTTGAGCTTTACATAGCTCTCAAATTGCTGTGCCGTCGAACGGGCCAGGCCTTCGGTTTCCTTGGTGAAGGTTTTGGGAACCGGCATCAATGCCACACGGGCTTCAAAATATTCAGGCCTCGCGGTGAAGTCCAACACCTTGGCGCGATCGATGCCTTCGACCAGCACTTTTACGGTGCCGTCAGGCAACTTCAACAACTGCATGACCTGTGCAACGGTGCCCACGTCATAGATAGTATCAAACGCCGGATCTTCGTCACCGGGGTTTTTCTGCGCGACCAAAAGAATGCGTTTTTCTTCGCGCATCACTTCTTCCAAAGCGCGGATGCTTTTTTCACGGCCAACAAACAGCGGCACGATCATGTGCGGGAACACAACAATATCGCGCAGCGGAAGAACCGGAATGGTTTCCTCGGGGCCAAGTTCAGCTGGATTACTTACGGGCTTTTTCGCCATCTCATTTTATCCTTCACACGCCGCGCCTGTTCCGCCGCGTTTCCTATTGAGCGCTCGATGTGGAGACGGGCCGAACAGAGTTCAAGTGCCAGACCCATCACGTCATCAGGCTGAAGCATTCGCCTTTTCTTCACGGTCTGCATAAATCAGCAAAGGCTTGGCCTGGCCGTCTACAACCTCTTTCGAGATCACCACTTCTTCTACGCCTTCCATGCCGGGCAGATCATACATCGTATCCAGCAGAATATTTTCCATGATGGAGCGCAAGCCACGGGCACCGGTTTTGCGTTCGATGGCGCGTCGGGCGATGGACTTCAATGCTTCTTCAGGCAACGTCAGCTTCACGCCTTCCATTTCGAACAGGCGTTGATACTGCTTGACGATCGCATTCTTCGGCTCGGACAAAATCTGTACAAGTGCAGTTTCATCCAAATCTTCTAGCGTCGCCGTCACTGGCAAACGACCGACAAATTCGGGAATCAACCCAAAGCGCAGCAAATCTTCCGGCTCGAGTTCACGCAGCACGGCTCCCGTGCGACGGTCATCAGGTGAACGCACCGTGGCACCAAAGCCCATGCCCGTACCTTTGGAGCGCATGTTGATGATGCGTTCAAGGCCGGCAAATGCGCCGCCGCAAATGAAAAGGATATTCGTCGTATCAACCTGCAGGAATTCCTGCTGCGGGTGCTTGCGGCCACCCTGTGGCGGAACGGATGCGACCGTGCCTTCCATGATTTTCAGAAGCGCCTGTTGCACGCCTTCGCCCGACACGTCGCGGGTGATCGAAGGGTTATCAGATTTCCGGCTGATCTTGTCAATTTCATCGATATAGACGATGCCGCGTTGGGCGCGCTCCACATTATAGTCAGACGCCTGCAACAATTTCAGAATGATGTTTTCAACGTCTTCACCCACGTAACCCGCTTCGGTCAGTGTTGTTGCGTCGGCCATGGTAAACGGCACGTCGAGAATGCGCGCCAATGTTTGCGCCAGCAAGGTTTTGCCGGAACCTGTCGGTCCCACCAGCATGATGTTGGACTTTGCCAATTCAACGTCATTGCCTTTGCCGCCGTGGTTGAGGCGCTTGTAGTGATTGTGCACAGCAACCGACAAGACACGTTTCGCATGATCTTGGCCGATGACGTAATCATCCAGCACCTTGCGGATTTCATGCGGCGTGGGCACCCCGTCTTTTGACTTCACGAGAGCCGATTTGTTTTCCTCGCGGATGATGTCCATGCACAGCTCTACGCATTCATCGCAGATGAATACGGTTGGGCCTGCGATCAGCTTGCGCACTTCATGTTGGCTTTTGCCGCAGAAGGAACAATAGAGTGTGTTCTTGCTTTCGCTGACAGGTGACTTGCTCATGTGACTATCCTTAACTTCGGCACGCTACTCATGCGCCACTAAAAACTTCGGCCTCAACGCGCAAACCTACCTATAGCCCGAGATAACGACTCAAATCCAGATTGCACCCCAGCCGGTTAATCAATTCTTTCAGCTGTGGTTTATCTGCAATCCCGGATTTAAAGCGTTGAAACTGTTCAATGATTATTTGCCTTCGGGAGTCTCTGGACGCTTTTCCATGATTTTGTCGATGTGACCAAATGCCAGTGCCTCTTCGGCGGTCATGAAATTGTCACGTTCCAGCGCCGTTTCAACCTCTTTGATGGTGCGGCCTGTGTGCTTCACATAAAGATCGTTCATGCGCTTCTTGATGTTCTCAACATGGCGGGCGTGTATCATGATATCGGTCACCTGGCCTTGGTAACCGCCAGATGGTTGGTGCACCATGATCGACGAATTCGGCAACGCATAGCGCATGCCCTTCTCACCGGACACCGCCAGCAATGAGCCCATCGACGCCGCCTGTCCCATCACAATCGTCGACACGGGGCATTTGATGAATTGCATGGTGTCATAAATTGACAAACCAGCCGTGACCACGCCGCCGGGCGAATTGATATACATGGAGATTTCTTTCTTGGGGTTTTCTGCCTCCAAGAACAACAGCTGCATGTTGATCGACGCCGCCATGGTGTCTTCCACCTGCCCCGTCACGAAAATAATGCGTTCGCGCAGCAACCGCGACGGCAAATCATAAACCCGCTCACCCCGGGCTTCCTGCTGAATAACAGAAGGCCAAAATGCGGCGTGTGGGGTATTGTGGTCGAATGTGGACATGGAAGCTCCGGAACATGAATCAGTCAAATCAGACTCCATAGATAGGTGAGCAGGGGTCATTGTGGAAGGGGTGGGGAAATTTCAAAGGGAATGAACCCCACTGCACCGCTACCCCGTTCAAAGGACGCAGTATCAGCCGTTGTCAATTTCGGCTTGTGTTACCGTGTGCACATAATTGAACCTGATTGTTGCACCAGGTGCCAGCGTTGACCAAACGCCATTGTTGGCCGTGCTGTCGGGCGAAGCACCCGCACCCAAAGGTCCGGCCGTCAGCAAGGTTTCGTTGCCGATGCCACTGCCACCCACAGGCACAGCTACCGGCGGTGTGCCATGGAGATCGCTGATTTGCACATTGTTGATTGCAACGTTGCCTGTGTTGGCAATCGTGTAGGTGTAAGTGACAGATTGTCCAAGCACCACGGGTGTCGACGCTGTGGTGAAGGTCTTATCGATCAACAGAAGCGGTGTGGGCGAACCGTTGTTTGTGATCACACAATTCACGTCATCGGCAGCTTGGATCGTAAAGTTCACGGGAATTGTCGTCAGGGTTGAAACATTGGTGCCGGTCGCATTGTTGTTGGTACAGGTGACAACTTGGGCATAGGCTGTGAGCAACGAGGTGGAACCTGTCGCCATGGTTTCCGTGAGGGTGTAAGCGGTGTTTGCCGTGGCCGTGAAGTTGATCGCGGCTGACGTAATGGCAGCTGCAGTGCCCGTGGTGACGACGGCGGCGGGTGCGCCGGTTCCTGTCACCACAAGCCGGAATTGATCGGTGGCAGCCAAGCGCCCCGCTGCACTCAATGCTTTTTGCAGCCGTATTTTCGGTGCGTTTCCGGCATTGGTGAATGTGCAGGAGATCTGTGCCGCAGGCAGCACATTGGCGGCAGGAATTGTCAGCAGCAAACCGGTCAAGTTTCCAAAGCTTGCAGGGTTGCCTGTTACAGCAGCATTGGCATCAGTGCAGGTTGCGCCGGTCAAGTTGAAATAGCTGCTCGAGTTTTCAGAAATCTGGACCAGCGAATTCAAGGCACTTACAGTGATTGCCGCAGGTGCCGCAGGAGCGGGTGTGCCAATGGCCGTTGTACTGATTGCAGATGGTGCTGAGGCCAGGTTGGTGGTCGCAAAGTTGAATGGCCCGCCAACAGTATTCGTTGTCGTTTTGCGAACAATAACGGAAGCGGGCTTGGCGGTGTTCGTGAACA
>JANOPL010000085.1:0-4872 GCA_031421835.1 Hyphomicrobiales bacterium
TTTTCGTAAAAGACATGATTGGCCCGAAAGGCTCGGTTTCCATCGCCATGGACGAAAGCAAATCGGAATCGTCTGATGTGGACAGCCACACGAGAACGTCGGCTTTACGTGTGCATCACGGCAAGCTCAGCGCTGATGGCACATTTATGCGCAAAGACGACATCATCCAGATGAACGACGAACCCGGCCACCAGGAATTGTGCAACCGTGAACAAGCGCTTTTTCTCGACGCAATTGTTCATGACCGGGACATGACCAACCACGTCGAAGAAGCCATCAATTCCCTGCGCATTGTTTTGGCAGCGGATGAAAGCGTTCGCACCGGGCAAGCGGTATTACTCTGAGGCTGGATCAAATAGCCCTTCACTTCCCAGTTTCAACCTGCTTTGATCACGACCAAATCCGCACCATGGATTAATCAGGGAGAAGAGTATGAAGAACACACACATCTTGAAGTCGGTGTTGCTTGCCACTGCCATGCTGGCTGCAACCGCTGCCGCAGAAGCAAAGTCGCTGGTTTATTGTTCAGAAGGCTCGCCAGAAAATTTCACGCCGTCGATCAACACAACCGGCACATCATTTGATGCGGCACGCCCCGTTTACAACAAACTTGTCGAATTTGCGCCCGGTTCTACAACAGCAGGGCCAGCCTTGGCCGAAAGCTATGACGTTTCAGCCGATGGTCTGACGCTCACATTCAAACTGCGCAAAGGTGTCAAATTCCATTCTGGCGTCAATGGTTTTACACCAACGCGGGACTTGAATGCCGACGACGTGATCTGGTCTTTCGGCCGCATGTGGAAGGCCGATCATCCCTATGCAAAAGTCTCTGCCGGATCCTATGACTATTTCAACGACATGAGCATGCCTGATCTCTTGGCCTCGGTTGAAAAAGGCGCTGATGACCTGACGGTTGTGATCAAACTCAACAAACCAAACGCCCCGATCATCGCCAACCTTGCAATGGATTTTGCGACAATACATTCCGCTGAATACGCCGACTTCCTGATGAAAAAAGGAACCCCTGAACAATTTGACCAAGTTCCTGTTGGCACCGGCCCGTTCTCGTTCGTGGCCTATCAGAAAGACGCGGTCATCCGCTTCAAGGCCAATGCCGACTATTTTGCCGGAAAGCCAAAGATCGATGATTTGATCTACGCCATCACACCAGATGCGACTGCACGTTATGCCAAGCTCAAGGCCAATGAATGCCAGGTCATGATTGCGCCAAACCCAGCCGACCTTGAAGCGATGAGCAAAGATGAAAGCATCAATTTGATGTCGCAGGCGGGCCTGAATATTGGTTACATGGCAATGAACGCCCAGAAGCCTCCGTTCGACAAGGTCGAAGTTCGCAAAGCCATCGCCATGGCGATTGATCGTGGTGCGATTTTGAAAGAAGTCTACCAAGGTGCAGGCCAGCAGGCCAAGAACCCCATTCCACCCACCATGTGGTCTTATGACGAGTCGACGGTAGACATTCCCTACGATCCGGCGAAAGCCATGGAAATGTTGAAAGCCGCAGGCGTTGAAAATCTGCAAACGGATTTGTGGTGGATGCCAGTACAGCGCCCCTACAATCCAAATGCAAAGCGCATGGCTGAAATGGTGCAGGCCGATTTGGCGAAGGTTGGTATTACTGCAACGCTCGTGTCCTACGAGTGGGGCGAATATCGCAAGCGCTTGCAAGCTGGCGAACACCAAATGGGCTTCCTCGGCTGGACCGGCGACAATGGCGATCCGGACAACTTCCTCGCCGTGCTGTTGGGTTGTGACAAGGATGGCAAGCCTGCTGTTCAAAATATTCCAAAGTGGTGTGATGCAACATTCCAGGCGGCGATCGTTAAAGCTGCTGAAGTGACAGATCAGGCTGAACGCACAAAACTGTACCAAGAGGCACAGAAAGTCGTTGCCGCACAAACGCCTTGGTTGAACATTGCCCACTCCACAGTATTTGAGCCTATCAGCAAAAAGGTGACAGGTTACAAAATCAGCCCGTTTGGTACACATGAGTTCCAAAACGTTGACATCGTAGAGTAAGGCATCACGCTAACGAGCAGGGGCGGGCATCGGGCCCGCCTCTCTTACCATGCTGAAATTTCTCCTCAAAAGATTAGCCCTCACAATTCCCACGTTCATCGCGCTGATGTTCGTGACCTTTGTGATGATCCGCTTGGTGCCCGGCGATCCGGTGGAAGCCCGTCGCGGTGAACGCGGCATTTCGCCTGAACGCCATGCTGAGCTGTTGAAGGAAATGGGCTTGGATCAGCCGGTTTGGAAACAGTTTCTGGATTACAGCACGGGTATTATTCAGGGTGATTTTGGCACTTCGCTGATTTCCAAAACACCTATTACGACTGAGTTTTTCACACTGTTTCCAGCAACACTGGAGCTGGCATTCTTTGCCATGGTTTTTGCCGTGATGATTGGCGTGCCTGCAGGGGTTTTTGCAGCCGCCAAGCGCGGCAGCTTTTTTGACCAGTCGCTGATGGGGGTCGCCCTTACGGGCTACTCCATGCCGATTTTCTGGTGGGGTCTCATCCTCATTCTGATCATGTCGAACACGCTTGGACTGACACCCGTGTCGGGCCGGGTAGACCTCGTTAAATATTATTATGATCCCGTGACAGGGTTTGCGATCATTGATGCGGCCCTGTCTGATCAAAAAGGGGCGGTGTGGGATGCTCTTCACCATCTCATCTTGCCAGCCATTGTTTTAGGTACCGTGCCACTTGCGGTGATTGCGCGCATGACAAGGTCTTCGATGTTGGAGGTGCTGGAGGAAGATTATGTGCGCACGGCACGCGCCAAAGGCTTGTCGCCACGCCGTGTCATCGGCATTCACGCTTTGCGCAATGCTTTGATCCCGGTGGTCACCTCCATAGGGCTACAGATTGGTACATTGTTGGCGGGCGCGGTCTTGACTGAGACGATATTTTCCTGGCCTGGAATTGGGAAATGGTTGGTCGAGTCCATCGGCCGCAGGGATTACCCTGCCTTGCAAGGCGGAATCCTGTTGATTGCGGCCTGTGTTATCTTCGCCAATCTGCTGATTGAACTCCTTTACGGCTTGATCAATCCGAGGATTCGTCATGGCAAGTGAAGTGTTTCAAGATACCTTGCAGCCACCCGGTGCTTTGCGCGCCTTCTGGAACGCATTTTCTGAGAACCGTGGTGCAGTAATTGGACTAGGTGTGGTCTTGTTTGTTGTAGCAGCGGCATTATTTGCGCCTTTGCTTGCACCTTATAATCCGTTGGAACAAATCAAAGGCGCCACGCGCCTTCCACCTTTTTGGGCAGAAGGGGCTGATCCGCGTTTCATTCTGGGCACCGATGCTGTGGGCCGCGATATGGTGTCCCGCCTCATGTTTGGCGCAAGGATATCACTGTTCATCGGCTTGTCGGTCATGGTTGTGTCGGTGCTGGTCGGCACCGCTTTAGGGTTGGCGGCTGCTTGGTTCGGCGGCGTGGTCGATGTCATCTTGCTGCGCATCATGGATTTGATATTGTCGATTCCGACACTTGTTTTGGCGATCATGATCATTGCGGTAATCGGACCCAGCCTCACCAACACGATCATCGCGGTCACTGTTGTTTACATGCCGCGCTACGTTCGCTTGGTGCGGGCCTCGGCGCTGGCGGAACTTTCGAAAGACTATGTGACTGCAGCAAAGGTGGCGGGCGTAGGCCCATTGCGCTTGATGGTGGTTACGGTTTTACCAAACTGCATGGCCCCGATCATCGTGCAAGCCGCACTGGGGCTGTCTGATGCTATTCTCGAAGCGGCAGGCCTTGGCTTTCTGGGACTAGGCGCCCAACCGCCAACACCAGAGTGGGGCGCCATGCTGGCTGATACCCGTGACCTGATGCTATCTCACCCGTGGGTGATGGCGCTTCCGGGGCTTTGCATTTTGATCACGGTCATGGCCATCAACTTGATGGGCGATGGTTTGCGCGATGCGCTTGACCCGCGGCTGCGGAAGAGTTGACAAATGGCGCTGCTCGACATTCAAAACCTCAACGTCGATTTCAAAACCAGCTCCGGGTGGTTTCGTGCGGTGGATGGCGTGTCGCTGCAGGTTGATGCCGGACGCATTCACGCCATTGTGGGCGAGTCAGGTTCTGGAAAATCTGTGGCGATGTTGGCGGTGATGGGGTTGCTGCCAAAAACCGCGCGCGTCACAGCCGACAAGATTGATTTCGATGGCCACGATTTTCTGACGATTTCGGAAGCTGACCGCCGCAACATCATCGGCAAAGACATTGCCATGATTTTTCAAGAGCCAATGACCAGCCTCAATCCGAGTTTGAAGATTGGCTATCAACTCAGTGAAGCCCTGAAGCACCATTTGAAGTTGGACAAGCGGCAGCAAAAGCAGCGCGTATTGGAGCTGTTGCGTGCTGTTGGCATTCCTGACCCGGAGTCTAGGCTCAATTCCTATCCCCACCAGTTTTCAGGCGGCATGGCCCAGCGTGTGATGATTGCGATGGCGCTGGCCTGCAAACCCAAACTCATTATCGCTGATGAACCGACCACCGCTTTAGATGTGACGATACAGGCACAAATTCTGGATTTGCTGACGGCCCTGCAACGTGATCATAAAATGGCACTCATCCTCATCACCCATTCGATGGGCGTCGTGGCCGAAACTGCCGAAACTGTGAGCGTGCATTATGCAGGGCAAAAAGTTGAAGAGCAAACCGTCGCCAATCTGTTTGCAAGACCGCGCCACCCCTATACGGCGGCACTTCTGACGTCGCTTCCCGAACGCGCCACATCGCGGAAATTGCCGTCGATTCCTGGCACAGTGCCCGGCCAGTTTGACCGACCGACGGGGTGTCTGTTTTCACCGCGCTGTGGCTTGGCCCAGG
>JANOPL010000086.1:0-10758 GCA_031421835.1 Hyphomicrobiales bacterium
TTCGATGAAATAAACATAGAGCGCATAAAATGGATTATCGCCACGCAACGCAAAAATAAGGGCTGCTGACACAACCGTCAGAGCCAAGGCAATGAAGGGCGACGCAATCGCCATTTTCACTGAACGCTCAGCCCGCTTCTCAAGCCGCATGAGAAGACTCCTCATGGGCGCCCGCCATCAACAAACCGATGGCTTCACGCGTCAGTGCGCTTGCGGGCTTGGCTTCCGACAATTGCCCGCGCGACATCACGGCGATACGATCAGCCACTTCAAAAATTTCATCAAGGTCCTGGCTGATGATCAAAACCGCTGAGCCCGCGCGTGAAAGATCAACCAATGCCTGGCGTATCGCAGCCGTCGCACCCGCATCAACACCCCACGTGGGTTGATTGACGATCAGGATACCGGGGTTGCGATCAAGCTCACGCCCCATCACAAACTTTTGCAGATTCCCACCCGATAAGGCGCGCGCCTCCGGGTCTGCCTTGCCTTTGCGCACATCGTAATTTTTGACAATACGTTCCTTGGCCAAAATCGCTTTTGCGTTGTTCAACAGTCCGCGCTTTGAAATTTCGGTGTCATCGGCATGGCGTGTCAAAACCATATTGGTTGAAAGGGTCAGATTTGGAACCGCACCGTGGCCCAAACGCTCTTCCGCCACGAACGCCATACCCGCCTTGCGGCGCGCATTGATGCCGCGCCACCCGATTGGCACACCATCCGCCACCAGCATTTCTGGATCTTTTAGAATCTCTTCTCCTGAAAGTGCATCGAACAATTCACCTTGTCCATTGCCCGCCACTCCCGCGATAGCCACCACTTCGCCTGCGGCAATCGAAAGTGAAATGTTTTTGAGAGACACTGAAAAAGCGCCATCCCCGACATGCGAAAGGTTTTTCAAAATCAAACGCTCACGCCCGCGCTGCGTGGTATCTGTGTGTTTAACTGAGTGCACTTCAGCTCCCACCATCAAGCGCGCCAGTGAAGCTGCTGTTTCTGTGCGCGGGTCAACGCTCGCCACGACCTTGCCATGGCGTAGAATGGTGGCGGCACTACACAAGCCCTTAACCTCTTCAAGCCTGTGCGAAATATAAAGCACCGCACACCCCTCGGACGCCAGACGCTTCAACACCACAAACAACTGGTCAGCCTCTTGTGGGGTCAGTACCGACGTCGGCTCGTCCATGATCAGCAGCTTGGGGTTTTGCAAAAGACAACGCAGAATTTCGATGCGCTGACGTTCGCCCACTGACAGGTCACCGACCACGGCGTCAGGATCAACCGGCAAGCCATAGTCAGCCGACACTTGTCTGATCCGCTTGGCGAGGGCTGCAAGATCAAACGCACCATCAATGGCCAATGCTATGTTTTCGGCAACTGTCAGCGCCTCAAACAAAGAAAAGTGTTGAAACACCATGCCAATCCCAAGCTTGCGCGCTTCGGCGGGGTTGCGCACCGTGATGTCTTTGCCGTCCCAGATGAACTGACCAGAGGTGGGCTGCAACGCGCCATAGATCATTTTGACAAGGGTCGATTTTCCCGCACCGTTTTCGCCCAGAAAGGCATGGATCTCGCCCGGCATGACCTTCAGCGACACATCATCATTGGCTTTTAATGTGCCAAATATTTTGACAATGTTGCGAGCTTCAAGCTGGGGAACGATGGCGGTCATTGCGCATGAAGTTCAAGCACAGTCTCTCCACGCCCTGCAAGGCCTTGCGCAGTGATATCCCCATCAACCGCTTTCAACATGGCGGCGATGGTCCCCCGCAAGATCATATCGGTTTCAAACGGCACAAACTCAATTTCCACATTGCGGCGCAATTCCTCGATCACACCTGCCACCACGCCTTGGCGCAATGAAGGTTCGATGATTTTTGAGGCATTCAGTCCAGGACCTGCAATCACAATCCGGTCCGGGTTCAGAATGGCAATCAATCTCGCGATGCCGATACCCAAGGCTTCGCCAGCTTTTTCAAAGGCGCCAACGGCTTTAACGTCGCCTGTTTCAGCCCGTCGCAGCAGGTCAGCCATGGCATTGCTGTCAATGGCCTCGTGGGGTGCACTGTCATCACGCGTGCCCATGGCTTCGCGCCAAATGCCGTAGTCTGCCGCATAGGCCTCAATGCAGCCGCGCCGCCCGCAACGGCAAGGTGCCCCATGGGGGATGTGGTTCATATGGCCAAATTCCGAAGCCCCACCCGTGGCACCATGATAAACCTCGCCAGCAATGATGAGGCCCATGCCCACGCCATAACCGGTGAAAATCGTGGCAATGGTGCCCTGGTTTTTGGCGGGGTCGTCCGATAAAATGCCCTCCGCGATCATGTTGGCATCATTGGCGAGCAGGCAGGGAATGCCGAAATGCTCTTCGATCGGTACAGTCAGGGGAATGTTCTTGACGGAAAAGGCCGGAGACCACACCAGCGTTCCCTCTCGATCATCGGCCAAGCCCTGAATGGCGATCCCAATTCTCGCAATGGAGCGCGGTACAAATCCCGATGATTTCAGAAAGCCATCAATGGTGCTGACGACATCCTGCCCGAAACCGGCTGAAGTGGCGCTGTAAGTGGGGATGTAAAACGCCGCACGGTGCAAGATCTGCCCATTGAAATCCGCAATGGCCAGTCGCACGGCATCAATTGAAATATTGACGGCAAGCACATGCGCAGCAGCTGACGTTATTCCAAGTCTGACAATTGGCCGACCACGTTTGGTGTTGGCTGCATGAGGAAACGGCGTTTCAAGCTCTTCCAGAATCCGTTCTGAAATCAACTGGGAGGCAATGGATGTGATGGAGGCAGGTGAAAGCCCCGTGGTGCGCCCAAGTTCAATGCGCGCCAACGGCCCATGTTGGCGCAATGCACTCAATACCACCCGGCGGTTTTGCCGCCGTACCAATTCACTGTCAGCTTTTTCCTGCATCCCAGACCGGCACCCGTTCAGCGCCATTATTTTGTTGTTGTTTTCGATATTGACTCTCGCATAGCAGATATGCAACTATTATTTTGGACGTCAAAAAAATTCACAAATGACCAAAGCAACGTCCGCTTCCGGTGTTTCCGAAAACGCAACCACGTGAATGTGGTCGAATTCAAGAGACGTCCTGCGAAACACAGGAAGCGACAGGAGGATCTAAGAGTATGAAGCGTACAATTTTGACATTGGCTGCCGGTGCATTGCTGCTCGGCGCGTCAACCGTATCTACACTTGCCGCTGGCAAGACCATCGCTGTGTCTTGGAAAACCTTCCAGGAAGAACGTTGGAAGACAGATGAAGCTGCAATCAAGGCTGCTGTTGAAGCTGCAGGCAACACCTACATTTCAACAGATGCTCAAGGCTCGGCACAAAAGCAGGCTGCTGATATCGAAGGCCTGATCGCACAAAAGCCGGACGTTGTTTTGGTTGTAGCCTTCGACTCGGATGCAATCTTGCCATCGATCAAGGCGCTCAGCGATGCTGGCATCAAGTCGATTGCCTATGACGTGCAATTCGAAGATCCAAACGCACTCTACATCACCTTCGACAACGTGGGTGTGGGCCGCATCATTGCCAAGGAAGTCAGCGCCGTGAAGCCGGAAGGCGACTATGCCATCATCAAGGGTGACAAGGGCGATCCAAACGCCACGTTCCTTTACAACGGCATGATCGAAGTTTTGAAGCCAGCTCTCGATGCAGGCAAGATCAAGATCGTCTGCGAAACCTTTACCGACGGTTGGAAGCCAGACAATGCCCAGAAGAACATGGAGCAGTGCCTGACCTCAACCGGAAACAAGGTCGACGCCGTTCTGTCTGAAAACGACGGCATGGCCTCTGGCGTTGTTGCTGCTCTCACAGCACAAGGCATGTCTGGCATTCCAGTCGGCGGCCAGGACGGTGACCTCGCCGCAATTAACCGCGTAGCCCTTGGTTCACAGACCGTTTCAGTCTGGAAGAACGCCAAAGACCTCGGCAAAGTGGCTGCTGAAGCTGCCAACGCCTTGGCCGATGGCACAGCCATGGACAAGATCGCTGGTGTCGGCAAGTTTGCTGACGGCAAGAACAAGGTCGAAATGAACGCGATCCTGCTCTCTCCAACGCCAATCACGAAGGCCAACATCAATGTCGCCATTGATGCCGGCCACATCTCCAAGGAGCAGGCCTGTGCAGGTGTTGCTGCTGGTGCAGTTCCAGGCTGCTAATTCTGTAGTCTGAATGAAATGGGGCCGTGTCACGCTGAAAAGTTTGGCGCGGCCTTTTTATACCCCTTGACCGTCATCCCGGCGAAGGCCGGGACCCAGCTTGGCGACAGTTGGGTATGCCCGAAGCTGGGCCCCGGCCTTCGCCGGGGTGACGGCTAGGAGGGACTATGTAATGATATACTCTCACGAGCGGAGACCATAATGTCCAATATCCCTCCATCAAGCCAAAGCCCAGCGCTGCAAAATGAAGGACCGATCAAGCGGTTTTTTCGTGCGACCGAAATTGATGAGCGCTTGTTGGGCATGGTGGCGGCACTGTTGCTGATCTGGGCCGCCTTCGATATTGCAAGCGGCATCATGCGCGGAAACTTTGGCGGGCTGCTAGGCGGCTCGTTTCTGACGCCACGCAATCTCTGGACCCTTTTGGTGCAAACCTCATCAATCGCCATCATGTCGACAGGCATGGTGCTGCTGATCGTCATGCGCCAGCTTGATTTGTCTATCGGCTCAATGTTGAGCCTCGTTGCTGTTGCAGGCGCTGTGTTGCAGGTGTTTGAACTGGTGCCGATCCTTGGTGTTGGCCATCCTGCCATCTGGCCAATCGCCGTCATCTTCATGCTTGCTGTTGGTATGGCCGTTGGCGCGCTGAATGGTTGGCTCACGGCCTATCTCAAGATCCCCGCTTTCATCGTGACACTTGGCGGACTTCTTGCCTACAGTGGTTTGGCATTTTACATTGCCAAGGGTGAGACCGTCGCCCCGATGGATAAAACCTATGAAATTTTCGGTGGCGGTATTCCGATCAGTTGGCTTGGACCGTTCTGGAGTTGGACCATTGCCCTGGTCGCCTGTGCCGCCATCATTTACGCCATCGTCAATGGCCGCCGCCAGCGTCAGCGCTTCAAGTTTCCCATGCGCCCGGTCTGGGCTGAAGTGTTCCTGGCCGCAATCGGCAGCGCAGTGGTGCTGGGCGTGACCAACGTCATGAACACCTATCCCTGGCCCTTCAAACTTATCGAAAACTACGCCAAGGCCAATGGGGTCACAATTCCGCCGGGCGTTGAAAACAAGGATGGCACCTCCATTTGCATGGCAGGCGACCAGGTGGTGCGGTGTACGGAGGGGTTGATCTATTACACCGGTTATTCTGTGCCTGTACTGATTGCACTCTTCGTCGGCCTCGCCATGACGTTTCTGGCTACCCGTACACAATTTGGCCGTTACGTCTATGCAACGGGTGGCAATCCGGAAGCCGCCGAATTGGCAGGCGTCAATACCAAATGGCTCACCGTCAAGGTCTTTGCCTTGATGGGCCTGCTGGTTGGTGTCTCTTCGATCGTGTCTTCGGCCCGTCTCAACGCGGCCACGAACGCGCTTGGCGGTTTGAATGAACTGTACGTCATTGCCGCAACCGTTATTGGCGGCACGTCTCTGGCGGGTGGTGTGGGTACAATCTATGGCGCCATGTTGGGTGCTCTGCTGATGCAGTCCATCATCTCCGGCATGTCACTGTTGAACTTGCCTGCCGCATTCCAGAACATCGTCGTCGGCGTCGTGCTTGTGCTCGCTGTCTGGCTTGATCAACTCTATTCCCGTCGTGTGAAGTAAGAAGAGGCAACCATGGCAAAAAAATCGACAATATCAGCAGCCTCAAAAAAAGCGGTAAAGCCGCTCGAGACTCATGACACGCCACTTGCAGTTCAAGACCGTGAACCTCACGCAAATTTGAAAACACGGGGCACACCTCTGATTGAGATGAAGGACATTTCAATAGCGTTCGGCGGGATCAAAGCCGTTGATCATGCTTCGATTGATTTATACCCCGGTGAAGTCGTGGGCCTTCTGGGCCATAACGGCGCTGGCAAGTCGACGCTGATCAAAGTGCTATCTGGCGCATACAAGCGCGACGCCGGACAGATTTTGGTTGAAGGCAAGGAAGTGACCATCAACAATCCGCGTGACGCAAAAGCTCAAGGTATCGAAACGATTTATCAAACCCTGGCCTTGGCCGATAACGTTGATGCCGCCGCCAATCTCTACTTGGGCCGCGAATTGAAAACGCCTTTTGGCACGCTGGACGACGTGGCCATGGAAGCCGAATGCCGCAAGGTGATGCATCGCTTGAACCCGAATTTCCGGCGCTTCAAAGAACCAGTGTCAAAACTGTCAGGCGGTCAACGTCAATCCGTTGCCATTGCGCGCGCCATTCATTTCAACGCCCGCATTTTGATCATGGATGAGCCCACAGCCGCGTTGGGCCCGCAGGAAACAGCGCAAGTCGGCGAATTGATCAAACAACTGAAAGCTGAAGGCATCGGTATTTTCCTGATCAGCCACGACCTGCACGACGTCTTTGATCTTGCTGATCGTTTATGTGTGATGAAGAACGGCAAAGTCGTGGGCACTGCATCCACCAAGGACGTGGACCACGATGAAGTGCTGGGCATGATCATCGCCGGAAAATGTCCGAAAGGTGCCATCCCCGGACCTGGAGCGATGCGCGAAGCTGCTTAAAACATTTGTCATTGAACTGTCATCTAAGTGATGCATTTCCATTTCCCATGTCAAAATCCGTTGCATCAGAATTTTTAGGCACACTGTTGTTGCTGTCCACAGTCGTTGGTTCTGGCATCATGGGTGAAAGTCTCAGCAGCGGAAATGTTGCAATCGCACTGCTTGCCAATGCCATCGCAACGGGAGCAATGCTCTTTGTACTGATCAATATTTTTGGTCCCGTCAGCGGCGCGCATTTTAACCCTGTCGTGACCGTTGCGATGGCGGTAACCGGGCGTTTACCCATGATCAATGTGGCGCCATACATTGCCGCGCAAATTGCGGGTGGTATTGTCGGTGTCATATTGGCCCATGTCATGTTTGATCTTCAGCTGATCCAAGTTTCGACAAAAATCCGCTGGGGCACCGGGCAATGGGTGGCAGAGGCAACCGCGACATTCGGATTGTTGCTGACCATCTTTGGCCTGTTGCGATCGAAATCGGAATTGATCCCGCAAGCTGTGGCGCTTTACATTGTTGGAGCTTATTGGTTCACAGCCTCAACCTCATTCGCCAACCCGGCTGTCACCATCGCGCGAAGCTTGACCAACACATTCTCTGGCATTGCACCGTCTTGCGTCCTCGCATTTATTGGGGCGCAAATCATCGGAGCAGTTCTCGCTGTCCTTGTCGCGCAAAAGCTCTTCGGGAAGAAAGCATGAATATCGTCATTCATCACAATCCTGAGTGCGGCACATCGCGCAATGTCGTGGCGCTGGTTGAAGCCTGTGGTTACACACCAACACTCATCGAATACTTGAAAGCAGGCTGGACACGCTCGCAGCTCCTCGCACTGTTTGCTGCCGCGGATCTCACACCGCGCACGGCCTTACGTGAAACAAAGTCGCCCGCCAAAGAGTTGGGGCTGCTCGACCCCGGCGTAACCGATGACATCATTCTCGACCACATGCTGCTCCATCCTGTTCTGGTCAACCGTCCGATCGTCTGTACACGGAAAGGCGTGAGACTCTGCCGCCCGTCAGAAGAAGTCTTGCATCTGTTGGACCGCGTGCCGTCACAACCATTCCGCAAGGAAGACGGGTCTGTGCTCGATGTCAGGCGCTTCCAATCAAAATCCCCGTAAGAAAAACCAGAAATCCGCCAACGGCAATTTGGAACGCTGCTTTCAGGAACGGCGTGTCCATATACTTGTAGCGGATCCATGAAATGATGCCGAGTTCGATGAACACGATGACGATGGCAACCCAGGTTGCCAATTGGAAATCGGGAATCAAATAGGGCAGTGTATGGCCAAGCCCACCAACGGCCGTCATGATGCCTGCTGAACTGCCACGAATGAACGGGTGTCCGCGCCCCGTCAGCTTGCCATCGTCCGAGAGACCTTCGGCCAATCCCATGGAAATACCAGCGCCGATGGACGCGGCCATGCCGACCAAAAAAGTTTCCCATGTATTGCCCGTGGCGAATGCCGCCGCAAACAAGGGCGCCAGGGTGGACACCGAGCCATCCATCAATCCGACGAGCCCGGGCTGAATCACTTGCAGCAGGAAAAGTCGTCGTTCAGCCTCCTTTTCTTCTACCACGACATCCGCGTTCACATGCTCAAGCCCCAGCTTTCGCGCCAGGGATTCATGTGACTTTTCAGCCGCCGCCAGCTTTAACAAAAGATCCTTGATGCCAAGATCCGTCGCCTGTGTTGCGGCTTGCGTGTAGAACCTCGCATTTTCCAACTCAATGATTTCAGCGTGTTTGCGCATCGCGTCAATGCCCATTTGACTGATCGTCCACATCGGCTTGTGAGTGACAAACCCGTTGACATCAGCGCGCCGGATCAACGGAACAAAATCACCGAATTTTTTCTGGTAGAGTTTTTTCAGGCGGTCGCGGTGTTCAAATTCCTCATGTGACATTTCCATGAAGACTTTGGCTGAAGCGGGGTAGGTGGACATCAAGGCATTGGCGAAAGCTGCATAGCCGCGCGCATCGTCTTCCTCGGAAGACATGGCAAGGGCGAGCAATTCCTGTTCGTTGAGGTCAGAGAAAGACTTTGCTTTCACGCGATTTACGGTGAGCATTGTCTCACACCTCTTTGACGGTATTCGTGTGCATAATCAGCATTAATCCTCACTTTACAATGTTCGTCCATAACCTTGGTCTTTTCAAGCTTCAGGGACGCGCCATGAACACTATAGCCATTGCTTCAAAACCGAGCTTGGGCGTTATATACATTTCCAACATTCTGCAGGGTTTCAAGGCTAACAGACTCCTCTATGCCTCAACAGCTGTGGTCTTTTTGGCCGCGGTTGCAGAAGCCTTGCTTCTGGGACTCCCCATGTCTTTCGGAATGGTGTTCATTTTCTCGGTGCCTGTCATCTCAATTCTTACGCTGATGATCGCTTTTGGATTGGGTCTCGAAACCGTGAGACTGGCGAGGACCAGGTACGCAGGCCCGCTTTTTCCCGCCCTGTGGCGTAAAATGCGTGACGATTATTTTGCCCCCGAACGCGTGGCCAATGCCGTTCATGCCACAGTGTACATGACACTTTTCATGGTGGGCTACACCTTCATCAAAAATGCAATTCCAACGGCCAATCCCTATGCTTGGGATAAAGCTTTTATGGAATGGGATAGAGTTTTGCATTTTGGCGTTCACCCCTACGAGTGGTTGGCCCCGATCTTCAATATTCCGGCCATCACCTGGTTGACCAATTGGAACTATAATCTCTGGTTCGCCGTGATGTTTGGTCTTTGGTTTTGGCAGGGTTTTTCACGAAACGACCACAAACAGCGTCAGCAGTTTCTGCTGAGTTTTGGTTTCACCTGGTTTCTGGGAGGCGGCATTCTCGGCACTGTTTTCTCTTCTGTTGGCCCCTGTTTTTATGGCCGGTTGCTTCCCGCTGAAATCGACCCCTACGGTCCCTTGATGGCTTGGTTGAATCACGTCAACACAACACACACGGTATTTGCACTCAACGTCATGGACGAACTGTGGAAAAGCTATGCCACGGGCGACGGACTGTTTAACGGCATCTCCGCCATGCCTTCGATGCATGTTGGCACGTCGGTTATTTTTGCATTTTTGGGCTTTGCCTCAGGTCAGCGGTGGCTGGGTTGGATGTTGGCGGCTTTCGCAAGCTTCATCATGTTGGGCTCGGTGCATCTGGGCTGGCATTACGCCATCGACGGATATCTGGGAGCTGCCATTGCAGTCTTCAGCTGGTGGCTGGCGGGTAGACTCGTGGATTGGGACCGTGCCGCGAGAGGCATTGCGGAGTCTCGTTCCTTCAGCAACTGTTAACCAAGCAAACCATCTCATCAGACATTTAATGCGCATTTAACCGCCAGAACCCATGCTTTTCAGGCGGCAGTGTCAGTGATGGGGATGGAAATGAGTACGATAACGGCGACACGATCCTCTTGGCTGGGTGGCCAATATGCGCTCGCGGTCCTCCGGGGTTTTCGTGCTCATCGCCTTTTATACGTTCTTTCCTTCTCTTGTTTGATTGCGGCCTCTCTGGAAGCCTCTTTGTTGGGCGTGCCTTCCAATCTCAAGCCAGTCTTCTTTCTGACGATTCCCATATTCATGGCGGTCGGCGTGCTGCTGTTGATTGGGTTGATCTTTGAACTCTGGCGACTGAACCGCAGGAATTACGAAGGACCAATTTTGCCGGCTCTGTGGGAGAAAGTCCGTTCTAGAGACTTTGCCCCGCAGCGCGTTTCCAATGCCCTGCATTCGACGGTTTGCATGACCGCATTCATGACGGGCTTCACAGCCATCAAGGACCTCATTCCGGCGGCAAACCCTTTTTCATGGGATCCGGCTTTCGTTGGTCTGGATCGGGTTTTGCATTTTGGTTATCAGCCCTACGAGTGGATGGCCCCGCTATTGAATGTTCCATTCATCACCTACCTCATCAACCTCAACTACAATATCTGGTTTTTCGTGATGCTCGGGTTTTGCTTCTGGCATGGCTTTGCCCACACGGAAAACCGCCTGAGGCAGCATTTCTTCCTTGCGTTCATGCTGACGTGGTTTTTGGGAACATGCGTTCTTGGCACGGTG
>JANOPL010000087.1:0-4304 GCA_031421835.1 Hyphomicrobiales bacterium
TCAATGCGAACTGTGGATTAAGCAGGAACTCAGCAGAGTTTGCAGCCCTTGACCCGCACTTCCGCAATCGCAGCCACCATGCCATCGAGCGGCAAATAACCGCCATGCACTTGATCGTCGATGATGAAGGCAGGTGTTCCATTGATGGCAAGCTGTTTGCCCAATTGCATGTTGGCAGCGATGCGCTCACCGATTTCCTTTGATCCGATGTCGGTCTTCAACTTCGCCATATCAAGGCCGAGACCCTCTGCCAGCTGGTTAACGACGTCGGTTGTCACCTGGCCCTCATGGCTGAACATGGCCTGGTGCAGTTCCCAATATTTGTTCTGCTTTGCCGCCGCCAAAGCCGCACGGGCGGCATATTCCGAGTGCTCACCAAAGATCGGGAACTCTTTGAAGACAACCCGCAACTTGTCGTCAGCTTTCAAAAGAGTGGTAACTTCCGACATCGACTTTTTGCACCAACCGCAATTATAATCCATAAATTCGACAATCGTCACATCGCCCTTCGGATTGCCAATGCTGGGGTCCGCTGCGGTTTTAAATATTTCAGGGCCCAACGTGGACATGGCTTTGGTGCGCATGTCTTCTTCAGCTTGCTTGTCTTTGGCTTCCAGATTGGTCGCCATTTCCCGCAACAAATCAGGATTAGCAAGCAGGTATGAGCGTATAATCTCTTGCATTTCTGTTTTCTGCTCGGGGGTGAACGAACCTGCCTGCGCAGAAGAGAAGGTTGCAAAAGCAAAGACGGCAGTTGAAGCAAACAGGCGGGTGATAGAAGTCATGATGTCCTCATATTGGTCCGTTTGCTTTGCCCGCTATAATGGCTGTCGGCAAATGTCATTTTTGTGATCTCTTTACTTCTTGCGAGATGCAAAAGTCAGAATGTCGTTGGCGCGCAACCACTCAGGTGTTCCACGCTTGAACCTTTTTTGAGCGACAGTTGCTTTTTCCACGGCCAACTCACGGTCTCCATTTCCAAAGGCCTGTTCAGCCGTGGCTAATTCAGCCCGGGCAAAGTCGCCGTTGATCGCGTGCGCTTCAGCCATATACTTATAGATAACCGGCGAATTTCCTTCCGACTGCTTGGCAAGTACAAGAAGTTTCAAAGCTTGCGCCGCATTGGCTTTGCCACCCGCACCGATGAGCAATTGCGCGTGCAGCAGTTGTAAAAGCCCGCTTTTGGGCAACAATGCGCGCGCTTCCTTGATGGGGGGGAGGCCACGCGCGGGCTGACCCGTTTCCAGCAATGCTTGCGCTTTCAATTCCCAGAAATAGGGGTTCTGCGGCAGTTCCGCGATCAAGTCATCCAACAAGGGCAGGGCGTTTTTGATATCACCCCGACGATAAAGTGCAACCGATCGCGCATAGCGTGATGGCATGGAATTATCGGAAGATGGATAACGCTGAAAAACCTTTTGCGGACTTTGCGTGTAACCGATGATTTTTGCGCGAACCAGTTCGTAACGAAGCTTCAGGCCAGCGTTCTCCGGTTGTCCGAAATTTGGCGATTTTTTCGCTGCGATTTCCAGATTGCGAATGCGTTCGGCGGGCATCGGGTGTGAGAAGAGATAGGGGTCAGCATTGGCCGTTGCAGCAAGCGAGTCTCTTGCGAGCTTCTGAAACAACGTTAACATGCCTTCGGGGTCTTGGCCTGTTGCATTCAGAAATTTAAGCGCGGCTTGGTCAGCGGAGGCTTCCATTGAACGTTGGTATGACAGCAATCTGCGTTGCGATAGGCCTTGCGAACCCATGACCACGCCTTGCCCCGCATCTTTTGCACCTTGGATACCTGCCGCCGATCCACCCACAGCCGCGGCGACACCCACCAGCATGCCGATAATCCGCTCCGTTGACGCCTGATCAAGTTCATTTTGCAACTTGGCCAGATGACCACCGGAAATGTGCCCGGTTTCATGGGCCAAAACCCCCACGACTTCTTCATAGGATTTGGTTTTGGTGAACAAGCCCGTGTTGATAAAGATGCGCTGTCCGCCCGCGACGAAGGCGTTGATACTGTCATTGGCAATGACGTAGACCCGAACAGCGTCGGGATCGATGCGTGCGGCCTTGAATATCGGTTTTGAGAACTGCCGCAGCAAGCCTTCAATTTCCGCATCCCGGATAAGATTTGGGCCGGAGTCCTGTTGTTTTTTGCTTTGAGCAACGGCCGGCATGACCGCGCCAAACAAAAGGGCTGCCGACATCAGGCCGCGCATACAGGTTTTAAATGATCGAGGTGTGAACACGCGCTCGGTTTTCCCGCTAATTGCGGCGAGTTTGAGGCCCTGCATCATGACAATTCAGTCATGCTGCAGGGCGCTTTTGAATCAGGATTTCAGCTTGTTCCACCAACCACCTTTTTTAGGAGCGGCTTCGGCTTGGATGGTTGGAGCAGGTGGAGCCCACTTGCGCACCTCAGGTTCTGCAATCACCTCTGGAATTTCCAGTTTGAAGGCAGGTTCTGCCGGCACAGTAAACTGCTGTTCGCGGGGAGGCCTGTCACCCCGTTCCGGACGATCACGACGACCGCCACGCTCTCCCCTGTCGCCCCGATCACGGCGCGGACCACGGTCACCCCGGGGCTGGCGTTCTGACTTCACCTCTGGAGCAGCGTCTTCCGCTCCTTCGGATACAGTCGTCACTTCTGATGCACCATCTGCAGTTTCGGTCCGCTCATCGCGACGACCACGGCTGCGGCCGAAGCGGTCGCGGCGTCCACGACGGGGACGTCGGTCAGCGTCGTCAGCATTTCCTTCGCCCGCTGATTCAGCATCACCTTCTGCCGGTTCAGTGCCGGCCGTTTCACCATCAAACACTTTATCGTCACCCTCTTGCGGGTCCGCATCAGCATCAGAGGCTTCGTTTGACGCACCATTGGCTTCGCCTTCTGGCTTGTCACGTTCACCACGGCGTCCACCACGACGGCCACGACGACGGCGTCGTTTGCCGTCGCCTTCGCCATTTTGGTCGCGGCTTTGCCGCGGCTCCTCGTCACCGGACGGCTCTTCAATTTCTGTGTCGAGTTCTTCGACAACCTCTTCTTCAGGCTCATCCTGCAACGCCGAGTCCATTTGCACAGGAGCAGCGGCGGCAATGCGGCGCGGCGTGTGTTCACGGTCTTGTGCCCGATCAATAACGGCTGCTGTGCCCTTCATGTCGTGCAGTGATGGGATCACGAAAATCGTGATGCCATAGGTTTGCTCCAGCACCAGCAAGCTGTCGCGCTTTTCGTTGAGGAGATAGTAAGCAACTTCCCGTGCACAAGTGACGTTAAGGTTTTCAGCGCGCTTCAACAATTGATCTTCGATTTGGCGCAATACTCCCAAACCACATGACGGAATAGAGCGCGTCATGCCGCGTCCTTCGCAATGGGGGCAGGTGCGGAATGTGCCTTCCAGCAGACCCGGACGCAGACGCTGGCGCGACATTTCCAAAAGACCGAAATGACTGATGCGACCCACTTGGATGCGGGCGCGGTCGTTTTTCAGCGCTTCCTTGATGCGACGTTCGACACTGCGGTTGTTGCGGTTCTCCTCCATGTCGATGAAGTCGATGACCACAAGGCCTGCCAAGTCGCGCAGGCGCAATTGGCGGGCAATTTCATCACAGGCCTCAAGGTTCGTCTTTGTGGCAGTATCTTCGATGTTGTGTTCGCGTGTGGCCTTGCCGGAATTGATGTCAATCGACACCAAAGCTTCGGTTTGGTTGATCACGATGTAACCGCCCGATGGCAAGGTTACCGTGGGCGAGAACAACGCATCCAGATGGCTTTCAACACCATGGCGCGTGAACAGCGGTTTGTTGTCGGAATAGAGCTTCACGTTTTTGGCATGTGAAGGCATCAGCATTTTCATGAAGTCTTTGGCTTCACGATAGGCTTCGTCACCCTCAACAATAACCTCATCTACGTCCTTGGTATAAAGATCGCGGATTGATCGTTTGATCAAGCTGCCTTCTTCGTAAACCAGGCACGGCGCTTCTGACTTCAATGTCAGGTCACGTACACTTTCCCACAGGCGCATCAAATAATCAAAGTCACGTTTGATTTCAGGTCGCGTGCGCTGGGCACCTGCAGTGCGCACGATGAGGCCCATGCCTTGTGGCACTTCAACCTCTCTGGCGACTTCCTTCAAACGACGACGGTCACCTGCATCCGTGATCTTGCGGGAAATGCCGCCACCGCGAGCGGTGTTGGGCATAAGCACGCAATAACGACCGGCGAGTGAGAGATAGGTTGTGAGTGCAGCTCCCTTGTTGCCGCGTTCCTCCTTGTCCACCTGCACCAGCAAAATCTGGCGGCG
>JANOPL010000088.1:0-39934 GCA_031421835.1 Hyphomicrobiales bacterium
CAAAGAGATGCTGCTGCTGGTCAAGCGCATTCAAACAGAACGGGGTCTCACCGTATTGATGGTCACTCATGAACCCGACGATGCAAAGTTGATTGCTGATCAGGTGATGTTTGTCGCTCACAATAAAGTTCGAAAACCAGAACCTATGACCGCATTTTTCACGTCGCAGGATGCGGCCGTGCAGGAATACCTGGGTTCAACCTCACCAGCCTGAACCGCCGCCGCTGCAGCCGGTGCCACAGCAGGCGCTGTTGGTGGATGGTATTACGGTGCGGGCTCTCGCGGATTTGACAGTGGAAATTTTGGCCGCGACCTTGGAAGCTCGTTGACGTCCTCAATCTCCTCGGCGGGAACTGCGCCCGGGTCGTCGTCTGGATCGAGTGGCGGGGGCTTTTCAGGTGGCGGTGGTGGCGGTGGTGGCGGTTCAGGCTGGTGAGGTTGAACCGAGGTATTCCTGCACGGCCGCATCCTGCGACATGAAAAATGCAGTCAAGGGTTCTGGTTTTCGAACTTTATTGTGAGCGACAAACATCACTTGATCAGCAATCAACTTTGCATCTTCTGGTTCATGGGTGACCATCAGTACAGTGAGACCCCGTTCTGTTTGAATGCGCTTGACCAGCAGCAGCATCTCTTTACGCAACGCAGGTCCCAATGCTGCAAACGCTTCGTCCAACAGCAGAATAGGCCTTTGCCGCACCAACACCCGCGCAAGGGCAATCCGTTGCCGTTCACCACCCGACATTTCCCCGGGTTTACGCTCTGCCAAATGCGCGATACCAACATGGCCGAGGGCATCATCAACACGTTGCCAGTCGTGCCGGGACAGTTTGAGATTTGGCGCAACGCCAATCGCCACATTAGCGCGTGCGGTCAGATGAGCGAAACTGTTGTTGTCTTGAAACACAAAACTGACAGGCCGCGACGCAGGCGAAGTGGAGGTGTGTCTTTCGCCATTCAGGCTGATCTCACCACGATACAAAGATTCAAAACCTGCAATGATGTTGAGCAGCGTGGATTTGCCAGCCCCACTTGGACCAATGACAGCGGTCAGAGACTCACGCTGCACGTTGAAAGCGATATCCAGCGAAAAGCCGTCACGGTCGTAATAGCCGCTGGTGATTGCAATCATGTCCATTTTGAAAATTTCTGTGCGAGGATGGTTGCGCCAAAGCAGATTGCCGCCAACACAAGTGCAGTGCCAGCCGCCGCGTCTGACTGGTAGTGTCCCAACTGTTGTTGCACAAGGGACGGCAGCGTCAACAGCCCCTGTGAGCCCAAAAGCGTTACCGCAGTCAAGTCACCCATCGAAAGCACCGTCGCCATTAGAATTGCTTGTGCAAGAGGACCGCGCAATGCAGGCGCATCAATTAAAGAAAAGCGATGCCACCCCATGACGTTCAACTGCAAACAAAGCCGGTCATGCTGGCGCGCTGCCTGTATCATGGCGGGTGCCAACACCGACATCAAAAATGGAAGAGCCATCAAGGCATTCATCGCAGCAATCAAAACCACAGCCAGCCAAACAGCGCCGTCCCATGTTCTGAATGCCAAAAACCACCCCGTGGCCAGCACGGCTGGCGGCACGATGTAACTGGCCAAGCTCAATGTTGTCACCAACCCTTGGCGATGGGTCAACTGGGCTTGAAATTTGGCCAAGGCCCAAGCAAGCGGCAAGAGGATGACACACGTCAAAGCTGCCACCCCAAGACTTGTTCCAATGGCAGTGAGCAAGATGGTTGATAAACTGAGGTGTGCCAGACCTTGCAACATGACGCTGAGCAAAATCGGAACCACAAGCAGTGCAAGAACAGCAATGCTCGAAAAATCTAAAAGCCATGACAGTCCGCTTCGTCCGTCATAGCGTTCGCACAGCACTCCGGAGCTGCTCATTTGATCAGGCTGAAGCAACGCCTTGACCGCAGCCCAAACCAGCAAACCACTGAGAAGGATTTGTATGACTGTCAGCGTCAAAGCCCTGGATACATCAAAGTCCATGCGCAAGGACTGATAGATTGCAACCTCAAGCGTCGTCGCTTGCGGTCCCCCAAACAGCAGCACGATCACAAAACTACTGGCGCAGAGCAGAAACACCAAGGCTGCAACGCGCGGCAGAGAAGGTTTCAGGATTGGCCAGTCCACATGGCGAAACACTGCAAGATCAGAAAAATTCATCTGAGCTGCAAGTCGGTGATTTTCCGCTGGTGTATTCTGTAGATTTTGTAACAGCAAGCGCGTCGCCAAAGGCATATTAAAAAAAACATGAGCGATCAGGATGCCACTTAAACCGTAAAGGTTGAACCACCCTCCCAGAACGCCCGAGGCACCATAAACCGCAGTGATACCGAAGACCGCGACAATCACCGGCAATGACAAGGGAACCGCTAAAACCGTCAGTAACGAATCGCGCCCAAAAAACCGCCGCCGCGCCAACGCCCGTGCGATAAGAATTGCAGGCACAACTGAAAGCAAAGTTGAAAGCATCGCCTGCCAAATCGTAAATCGCACGACGCGCCAAACATAGGCATCCGGCAACACCACGCCCCCTTGCTGCCAGGCAAAGGCAACAAGGGGAATGAGGCCAAGTGCGACACAGGCCAGAATAAAAACGGGTGCAGGCCAAAGTTGCCGCATGGTCTGATTGTTAGCCGCCGACCGCCGCCAACCACTCGTCAATCCATGCCTTTCGGTTGGCGTTCACGTCTTCGGGACTGAACAACAAAGTCTTCTCCGGCTTTACAATTTTGTTGAACGAGTCCGGCAGGGCCACGGAGATGTCGCCAGCGGGCAGCATCCAATTGGTTGTGGGGATTTCGTTCTGAAAATCAGACGTGAGCATGAAGCTCAAGAATTTCTGACCCAAAGCCTTTTCTGGAGACGCTTCAATCATTCCGGCAACTTCGATTTGGAGATAGTGCCCTTCCGCAAAACTGGCGGCTTGATAGCGCTCAGTATTTTCTGCAGTCATATGATACGCAGGAGACGTCACATAGGAAAACACCATGGGCGCTTCACCTCTCGTGAAAAGTCCATACGCCTCCGACCAGCCCGGAGACGTTGTGAGAATGCGTGGCTTCAGCTTGGTCCACGCCTCGCCAGCTTTTTCTCCGTACACAGACTTCATCCACAACAAAAATCCCAACCCTGGCGTTGAAGAGCGTGGGTCTTGCAGAATTATTTTTTGCAACGGATCGCCATTCACCAATTCATCAAGAGATTTCGGTGGCGATTTGATTTTCTCGGTGTCGTAAACGACGGCAAAATGACCGAAATCATAGGGCAAAAATGTTTTGTCAGTCCAGCCACCCGGTACTTTTGCTTTTGCGACATCGACACCATGAACTCCGAACAGACCTGTCGAGGTTGCTTCCGCCGTGAGGTTTGTATCCAACCCCAAAACCACATCGGCCTTCGTGGTGTGACCTTCCAGCTTCAACCGGTTCAACATCGCCACACCATCGGCAACGGCCACCCATTCAACAGCGCAATCACACGTCTTTTCAAATGCGGTTTTGATTTTTGGCCCGGGTCCCCACTCGGACACGAAGCTTTCGTAAGTGTATATTGTAAGCGTGTCCTTCGCTTCAGCGACAACGCTGAATGAGGTGAACAGCGCAAGGGAAAGCAAAAGTTTTTTCATAGAATTCTCCAGTGCGCCAACAAAGTGAATGGAGAAAGGGACGTTTAAAGTCCCGCTTTCAATCCCTCCGCTGGCATGATCCAGATCAGGTTCAGCGGGTTGGGCATAGGCCCTCTCAGCCTTGCATTGCAGCAAAGCACCCCGTTGAGAGCGCCATCTGAATAGAACATCACTGTCGCTTCTGCAACTGCCTGTGCTACACGGCTGCCATGTCAAAATTTGTGATCCTTATGGCGGGCGACGTTTCGCCCACCTTGCGATTGAAGAGCCAGATCAGCAATGCCCGTATCATTGCCGCTGATAGCGGAATGAAGCATGCCGAAGTCCTGAGCCTCACACCTGAACTTTGGGTTGGAGATTTTGATTCAACGCCAACGCAATTGCGGGATCAATGGTCTCGGGTGGAACAGGAGCGTTACCCCGTTGCCAAGAACAAAACGGACGGCGCGTTGGCGGTCGAAGCCGCCATAAAACGCGGAGCAACCGAAGTTATTTTGCTGGGCGCCTTTGGTGGTCAGTTCGATCATGTTCTGGCCCACGCAACCTCACTTCACGCGATCGCAGCCCAGGGAATCAAAACCTTCGCCACTTCTGGCTGGGAAGAAGCATGGCCCCTCACGACATCACTTTCGCTCTGGCAAATCCCGGCGGGAACCCGGCTGAGTGTGGTCGGGCTTTCCGATTTGAAAGCATTGTCCATTCTCGGCGTGCGCTGGCCCTTGCAAAAGCGCGATGTGCCGTTGGGATCGACACTCACACTGTCGAATGAATCAACGGGTGATATTTCGATTGCTCTGGAGCAGGGCAGGGCCATGGTCATGCTGTACCCGGAGCACCGTTGATGTTGTACACTGTTGAACGCTTGGGCCAAAAAGGCGATGGGCTTGTGCGTGCTGGCGACATTCAGTTGCATGTTCCGAAAGTGTTGGGCGGCGAAGACATTGATTTGGTGATGGGCAAGCTCACCCGTGTCGTGACACCATCGCCTGAACGTATTGATCCATTCTGCCGACATTATGACCGCTGTGGCGGTTGCAAATTCCAGCATTGGGCCGAAGCGCCATATCAAAACTGGAAGCGCAATTTACTGGTCGATGCGCTGGCTGCACAAAACATCAAAACCGAGGTTGCAGCATTGTTAGACGCCCACGGCGCTGGCCGTCGCCGGGTTGGCTTGCATGTCCGCGAGGTTGATGGTGTTTGGCGTGCTGGTTTCATGGAACAAAAAAGCCATGATTTGATCGCGCTTGGTGAATGCCCGGTACTTGTCCCGGCCTTGAAAAGCGCAGCAGAACTGGCCGCATCGTTTGGTCCATCCCTGGGTGACTGTGATGTGGCCGTCACTGCAGCTGACAATGGCCTTGATGTGTCAATCAAAGCCGAGCGCAAAATTGTGTTGCGAAGGCTTGAAGCTTTGAATGAAATTGCAGCGCGCTTTGACATTCTGCGTCTGAGTGTAAATGGCGAAGTGCACACTGCAAAAGCCGTTCCCCATATGAACATTGGCAAGGCACTAGTAACGTTGCCGACCACGTCGTTTTTGCAAGCCACAGCAACTGGAGAGGCAACGCTTGCGCGGCTGGTCTTAGAGGCGGTGAAACCAGCCAAACACGTCGCTGACCTATTCTGCGGTGTTGGGCCTTTCGCACTTCGCATGGCAGAAAAGGCAAAGGTTTACGCCGCTGACAGCGACAAGCCTGCGATTGCAGCCATGCGTTTGGCGCTCCGGAACACCCAAGGTCTAAAGCCCGTCGATGCGCAGTATCGTGATTTGTTCCGGGAACCACTGACACCACAGGAGCTGAAACCATTTGATGCCGTGGTGCTGGATCCACCCCGGGCCGGAGCTGAATCGCAGGCGAAACAATTGGCAAAGTCTCAGGTCAAGCGCGTGGTGTTGGTGTCCTGTGACATTGCAAATTTTGCGCGCGACGCCGCGATTTTGGTAAAAGGCGGCTACAGTTTGAAAACCGTTACGCCCGTTGATCAATTCAAATGGACAGCTCACCTCGAAATGGCGGGTGTGTTCACAAGATAATCAGTCTTTGGCGCGTTCCACATAAGCGCCATCAGCCGTTTCAACCACGATGCGGGTACCAACAGCAATATGCGGCGGGACCATGGTGCGGAAACCATTGGCCAAAATGGCGGGCTTAAACGAAGAAGACGCAGTTTGATTTTTGATTGCCGGTTCGGTTTCGGTGATTTCAAGGGTCACGCGCGGTGGCAGTTCGATGGAAATCGGGCCATCATTGAACAGCGCCACCTGGCACTCCATGCCCTCCTGCAAGAAAGCCGCTGACTCAGCCAGCATGTCCCCGGAAATGTTGATCTGTTCAAAGCTTGTCGGGTTCATGAACACATAGTTCTCACCATCCTGATAGAGATAGGTATGAGCAACGGTTTCAACAAATGCACGTTCCATGGAGTCGGTGGTCTTGTATCGCACAACAGTTTTTACACCATCCGAAATACGGCGCATATCAATGGTGGTGGTGGGTGTGCCTTTGCCGGGATGCATCGATTCCGCTTTTAGAACCACGTACAACTTGCCATCTTCATGCTCGATAACGTTACCCTTGCGCACGCCAGAGGCGATGACTTTGACCACGGTGAATTCCCACTTTTGAAAGCTGATTGCAGTTAAACTGAGCCGCGCCTATAGCAGCCCCATCTTTGAAAGCCAACCCCAGCAGCCTGATGGCACATCACCCTGAACAATCGCCTTGGTATGACAAACAACGCCATGAAGACCGGCGGCCGTTCTTGCTGGCGAGGGCCCGAATTCTGAGTACCGTCAGACAATGGTTTGCAGGTAACGGATTTCTGGAAGTGGATGTACCGGCCCTCGTGGCCTCGCCCGGCAATGAAGCGCATTTGCATGCCTTTTCAACACAGCTCATTCACAATGATGGTTCTTCATCAACCCGATATCTCCACACCTCGCCGGAATTTGCCTGCAAAAAACTGTTGGCGGCGGGAGAGAAGCGAATTTTTTCACTAGCCCACGTGTTTCGCAACCGCGAACGCACACTCACCCATGCGCCCGAGTTTACGATGTTGGAGTGGTATCGGGCTGAAGAGGAATACAACACCATCATCAGTGATACATTGGCCGTGGTTCGTTTGGCGGCCGAAGTTGCACGACACAACACGTGGCAGTGGCGTGGTCGGGAGTGCAATGTGGCGGACGACGCCGAGTGGCTGTCGGTCAATGATGCCTTCAGCCGCTATGCTGCGGTGGATTTGCTGGCAACACTGAATGCAGACGGCACTGCAAACCGCGACGCACTGGCTGGAGTATCACCTGTAGAATTTGCACATGATGAAACCTGGTCGGATATTTTCAGTCGCATTCTGGTTGAAAAGGTTGAGCCACATCTCGGCACAGGCCGCATGACTGTTTTATACGAGTATCCGGCATGCGAGGCCGCATTGGCGCGCATCTGCGCCCATGACGCGCGCGTGGCTGAGCGCTTCGAGCTTTATGCCTGCGGCGTGGAACTGGCCAATGGCTTCGGCGAGCTAACCGATGCAGCAGAACAGCGCCGCCGTTTCACGTCGGAGATGAAAATGAAGCAAGCCCGCTACGGCGAGCGCTATCCGCTGGACGAAGATTTGTTGGACGCTCTCACAAAAATGCCGGAAGCATCAGGCGTGGCTTTGGGGTTGGACCGCGTCATCATGCTGGCCACAGGTGCCACATCGATTGACCAGATTCAGTGGGTGCCCGTGGCCTAGTTGCGCTGGGCCAGGCGCTTGCTGCGTTGGCGGTGATAAGGTTTGACCAATTCATCAAAGCGGGGGGTGGATTGTAAACCGCTCATGCTCTGATAGCGTTCTTTGATCTTTTTGGCCGCCGCCACTTCGCGGTCAATGGTCAACGGGTGGTTGCCATAGATCACATTGTTCAAACGGTCCATCTGGGTGCCCAGCCCACGCAAGGACTGCAGCACGTCAACCATTGCACGTGGGTGGTAACCAGCCTTGACCAACATGTCGATGGCAATGGCATCTGCCATCATTTCCTGTTGGCGGATCATGCCATTCATTGTTGCATTTCCGCCCAAGCGCAAAAATCGCCCGATATTGTCCCGCAAGCGATCCGGCGTGAACTGATCCATCATGGCGCTGCCAGCTTTCGAGGCGAGGCGGATTTGTTTTTGCCGCTGCGGATGCTTTAACAGAACATGGGCCATTTCATGGGCCATGACGGCGGCAACTTCACCTTCGTTGCGTACCAATTGCAACAAACCCTCATTCACCAGAATGATGCCACCACCCGGCGTGAATGCATTGGCTTGCCTGCTTTTCAGGATTACCAACTCAAAATTCTGTCGGCGCGCCTTCATACCCGCAGCAAGTTTATCGACGACACCCTGCAAATAATCCCGCATGGCCTCATCATCAGACATGCCGTGCCGTTGAATGACCCGTTCGGCAACCGCGACTGCAACTTTTTCCTGCTGAAGCGGTGTGGTGTCGAGTGCTTGTTCCACCTCAAGTGGGGAAGCGCCAATCTTTTCAGCCAGCGCCACACGCATTTCAGTTTTTTCGTCTTCCAATGCCAGCAAATTGCGCCCGGATCCGCTGCTGCAGCCCGCCAAAAGCGTTGCCGTCAAGAGAACATAAATGGTGTTGGACAGTCGCAAATGCAGTGAGCCCCGTGCAAATCGTTAACAGCCGTTAACACTTTTTTGCCCTGATTTGCAGAGGAGCGCAAGCTCAATTCAGACCCGCCCTTTCCAACACCTGTCTGATGCTGCGAGCCGTTTTCTCCACCATTTCTGACAGTTCTGCGTCAGTGGAATTATAGGGCGGAGCGAGAATGACTGCATCACCACAAACGCCATCAACATTACCGCCAAGAGGGTAACAAATCAGCCCATTTTCAAGCGCTTGCGCCCTAATGTTGAGCGCCAGCTTTAAGCTGGCATCGAACGGTTTTTTTGTCTGCAGATTGGCCACAAGTTCCACTGCCATGAAGTATCCACGACCTCTGATATCTCCAACCGCGTCCACTCCTACGAGCTCGGCCTTCAAGAGTTCCCGCAACTTAGTTTCATTGGCGGCCACTTTTTCGACAAGTTTTTCGCGCGTCACAATCCGTTGTACGGCCACTCCTGCTGCACAACAGGTGGTGTGCCCTGTAAATGTGTGGCCCGTTTGCGGCACGCCAATTGCCGCAGCAACTTGGGTGGAATAAACAGCTGCACCCAAGGGCAAATAGCCAGCCGCCAGTCCCTTGGCCACGGACATGATATCGGGGAATATGCCGTCACGTTCCAGTGCCCGCCAAGTGCCCGTGCGGCCTGCCCCGCACATCACTTCGTCCGCAATCATCAAAACGCCGTACCGGTCGCATATCTCGCGAACGCGTTTGGCATATCCCTCAGGTGCAGGCACGCAGCCTCCAGCCGCTCCTACAACGGGTTCAAAAATAAAAGCCGCAATCGTCTCCGGCCCCTCGCGCAAGATTGCGTCTTCCAGCTGTTGCGCGTCCAGCGCACCCGGTTCGGGTCGATAGGCATTGGCGGCAGAAATCCGCACAGCGTTAATAAATGCACCGTCGAACGCCAACCGTCGTTCCAAAAAACCAGACACGCCCAAGGCCCCAAGTGTATTGCCATGCCAAGACCGTTCCCGGGCAATAAACTTGCGGCGGGTTTTTTGGCCGATTGCGGTTTGATATTGCAAGGCCAGTTTCAAGCAGCTCTCAACAGCCTCCGAGCCACCCGTCAGAAACACCACATGTTTCAATTCGCCGCCACAGCGCGCGGCAATAATCTCCGTCAATTCCTCCAATGCGTCAGAAGTAAAGTTGTAGCGGTAGCCATGGGCAATGCGGTCCAATTGTTGTGCAATCGCCGCGTTCACTTCCTCATTTCCATGGCCAATGCAATAAACCGCCGGACCGCCTGACCCGTCGATGTATTGCTTGCCAGTGCTATCGTATAAGTAACTGCCCTTCGCCCAGGCAATTTTAGGCAATGCAGCGGTGGAATGAATGGAGGCGGGTTGGTTCATGACGGACTCAAGAATGAAGCATGCACTCTCACATGCTTTTGTTCTCCTGCAAAGGTCAGCATTATCAGCTATGCTCGGCTGATGACCACCGATTCACACCCGTCTGATCTCACCGAAATCCTGTCGGCAAGCTGGCAACATTTGAAGCGCGGCACCTTAGACCGCCGTTCAGGTTTTCACCACCCGGTTTTGGCAACAGTTGACCAACACGGAAAACCAAAATCCCGCATTGTTATTCTGCGTGAAGCGGACGCCTTGCGAAAAATGCTGCGTTTCAATGCCGACACGCGCACTTTAAAATGGGGCGAAATCACGCGCCAGCCCGCCGTCAGCCTGACGTTTTATGACGAACCGGAAAAAACCCAGTTGCGCGTGGATGGCATGGCCTCATTGCACACGAACGATGCCATTGCCCACGCTGCTTGGGACAATTCGCAACGCATGAGCCGTGTTGGCTATGGCGCTGAACCGGGGCCGGGGGCTGTGATGAGCAACCCCGAACAATTTGTCCTGCCAAAAACCGATGATGAGATTGCAAAAGGAATTGCGAATTTCGGTACTATAGTTGTGCGTGTCACCAGCATCGAATGGCTCTACCTAAAAGTGCGTGGCAACCGCCGCGCGCTGTTTGACTTAGACGACGACACTGCGCAATGGTTGGTGCCATGATCACACTTTACGACGACGTCCAACGGAGCCACGCGCCGGAAAGTTTTATTGTGGCCGGCCGCCCGCAACCCATTCCTGAAAAACCCATACGCATTGATATGTTGATGCAAGGGGTCAAAGCGCTGGGCGGTGAAGTACGCGTGCCTGCGCCTATCAGCAACGATGTATTGGCGATCGTTCACACGTCACAGTATTTGTCTTTCCTTGAAACCCTTCGGGAACGCTGGGTCCATGTGCCCAATTCCAGCGATATCCCATTGCCGAATGTTTATGCCATTCAACGCGCGTCTCTGCCGCCGATTACAGTGCCTCATGCTGTTGTGGGGCAGGCGGGTTATCACTTGGGAGATGGCGCATGCCCCGTGACAGCAACCACGCTTGCTGCCGCAAAAGCCAGTGCCGCCTGTGCAGTAGAAGCCGCGCGCTTGGTCATGGTGGGAGAGCGCCAAGTCTATGCCTTGTGTCGCCCACCGGGCCATCACGCCGCGTCTGATCTGGCTGCGGGTTTTTGTTTTTACAACAATTCGGCCATTGCTGCAGAATTGATGACACGTGCCGGAAAACGAGTGGCCATTCTTGATATCGATGTGCACCACGGCAATGGCACCGAAGCCATTTTCTATGACCGATCAGATGTCTTGACCGTGTCCATCCATGCCGACCCAACACGTTTTTACCCCTTCTTCTGGGGCTATGAAACTGAACGGGGCCGGGGGGCTGGCGAAGGTTTCAATCTCAACCTGCCGCGCGAACGTGGATTGGAATTGAAAGGTTATCTCGCGGCCCTCGAAATCGCCTTGCAACGCATCACAGATTTTGGAGCAAATCATTTAGTCGTTGCAGCAGGCCTCGATATTTCCATGGACGATCCCTTCAAAGGCTTTGCCATTACAACTGAAGACTTTCAAATCATCGGAACACGCATCGCCGAAATGAAACTGCCCATGGTGATTGTGCAAGAGGGTGGCTACCCCTCTGACTCGCTAGGCCGCAACCTGACATCACTGCTCATCGGGCTGGCATCGTAATGGGTGTCGGGTTTCGCCCCATGCGGCCCGGGCAGGAAGATGCCGTTGCCGCCATGATCCGGCAGCTGCCGCGCGAGTCGGGCAGTGATTTTGTTGCAAAAGTAACTGGTGAATCGCTTCGCGCTGCGTCTGGGTCCATAAACGTTTTGGTCGCCGAAGACTCGGGATTGCTGTTAGGCTGTTGTACCTGGATGCCAGTCTATTCGACTTGGCGCGGTTGCAAAGGTGTCTATGTGAGCGATCTGTTTGTCATGGATCATGCGCGTGGCAGGAAAATCGGAGAAAGACTTCTGAAACAATTGAGCCGAGAGGCGTTGAAGATTGACGCTCATTACATTCGTCTCGAAGTTGATACGCAAAACATCCGAGGAGCGGTGTTTTACAAACGGCTGGGGTTCGAGCCAAAAACGGATCAGGTAAATTGGTTCTTGGAGTCAGATGCGCTTGTCGCGTTAACGGGAGATACAAAATGACAATTAAAACTGTAGGCCTCATTGGCGCTGGCCTGATGGGCCATGGCATTGGCAAGAACATCGTTGAAAAAGGCTTCACCTTGAACGTGATGGCTCACCGTAACCGCGAACTGGTTGAAGATCTGCTGAAACGGGGCGCAAAAGAGCTCACATCAGCTGCGGACATTGCAGCGCATTCCGATTTGGTCATTCTGTGCGTCACTGGCACGCCGCAAGTGGAAGAAACTGTATACGGTGAAAATGGACTCATGAAGGGCGCCAAGAGGGGCCTGATCATCGCCGACTGCTCCACCGCTGTGCCAGATTCGACGATCAAGATTGCGGCAGATTTGGCCCGGCATGGCATCACCTTCGTTGACACGCCAATGACGCGCACACCGAAGGAAGCTGAAGCAGGCAAGCTTGGTTTGATGGTGGGTGGCGAAGCAGCCGTGATTGATGTGATCCGCCCCGTTCTCAACACCTTCTCGGATTTGATCGTGCATTGTGGTGCCACGGGTGCGGCACATCAAGTCAAGCTGATCAACAATTTCATGTCACTGGCCCATGCCGCTGTGGCCGCCGAAGCCATCACCGTGGCCACCAAGGCGGGTATCAATATGGAGGCTTTGCGAGACGTGATCATGGGGGGTGGCGCGCAATCGGTCATGTTTGGCCGCTTGATCAACGTGCCGCTGCACGATGACGACAGCCACGCCAAATTCGCCATCCGCAACGCCCGCAAGGATTTGCGATACTACACCAACATGACCGAGAATATGCCAGTGGCCTCTCCCATCGCAGAAACCATACACCAAACTTATGTGCTGGCCGACACGCAAGGCTACGGCGAACGCTATGTGCCAAGGTTGATTGACATGATGGTGAAGAACGCGGGGGTGAAGTAAGAGTTGGATGAACTTTCTCCTGAGGCTTTTATTTGGCGCTAACTTTGGCAAAAAACGGCCCAAGGCAAAAAAATACACGAGGCCAAGTCGACCACCACCGAATATTGAACGAGCCTACAAAGTTCAGGCTCTAAGTGAAATTGAAATCAGGAAAAGGATAAAACACTTGCCTGTTGCACAAGTCATCCATGTCAAAGATGGAGACTCCGTCGTCGTTACAATCATGAAGGATGAGAACGAAATTCGGCTGGATTCAATTGACTGCCCGGAAGATGGCCAACCTTGGGGAAACATTGCCGCTGCAGGTCTCGTCAAACTGATTGGTGGAAAGCGCGTGCATCTCGAACAGCACGGGCAAGACCCATATGGGCGAACTCTGGCAACGATATATGTTTGGAGCGACCCAAACGGCGGGTGGATGAACGTAAATGAACGGATGGTGATGTTAGGTCATGCATGGGTTATGCGAAGATACTACGACCACTTGCCGCCAGATCGCCAGCAAAAACTAAACCGCCTTGAACGATGGGCCAAGTCAAAGCGAGTTGGACTCTGGAAAGACGCCAGTCCAACACCACCATGGAAATGGCGGGGCTCAGAAGGATCATTTCCCAACTGATAATTTGTGTCATTGCTACTGTTATGGAAAGTAGATGTTGATGAGGGTGTTTGAATGAGTAGTTCACTAAAAATGTCAAACAAGTGTTGAACTTGACTCCTTGCTCACCCCATGACACCACGCCTTCAAACATTGGGAACGCTCTGAATCATGACCATCGCATTTGTATTTCCGGGGCAGGGTAGTCAGGCTGTAGGAATGGGGAAATCTCTTGCTGATAATTTCACTTCAGCCAGGGCGGTGTTTGATGAGGTGGATGCGGCTTTGGGGCAGAAGCTTTCTGACCTGATGTGGAACGGGCCTGAAGACCAGCTCACACTTACGGAAAATGCGCAACCCGCCCTGATGGCGGTCAGCTTGGCGGCCATGCGGGTACTGGCGGTAGAACACGGCGTGACTGTGGCAAACGCGGCATCTTGCGTGGCGGGGCATTCTTTGGGGGAATATTCGGCCCTTGCGGCGGCGGGTACATTTACAGTTGCTGATACCGCACGGCTTCTGAAAATTCGCGGCAAGGCCATGCAATTGGCGGCCCCCGTGGGCGCGGGCGCCATGGCGGCCTTGTTGGGTCTCGATTTCAAAACGGCATCCGAAGTGGCAGCCGAAGCCGCACAAGGCGATGTCTGCCAGGCCGCCAACGACAATTCCGACGGGCAGGTGGTGATTTCAGGGCACAAGGCAGCGGTTGAACGCGCGCTTGATATTGCCAAGGCCAAGGGTGCGAAACGCGCGATTGTGTTGCCTGTCTCAGCACCTTTCCATTGCGCCCTGATGCAACCCGCCGCCGACGCCATGGCCGAAGCACTTGCTAAGGCCGACATGAAAGACCCTGTCGTGCCACTCTTTGCCAACGTGATGGCGTCACCCTTGACGGATGCCGCGACCATTCGACAGAAACTGGTGGAGCAGGTGACAGGCACCGTGCGCTGGCGTGAAAGCGTGTTCGCCATGAGCGATTTTGGCGTTCACACTTTTGTTGAAGTAGGCAGTGGTAAAGTATTGACGGGATTGGCAAAAAAGAATGCACCGGAAGCCAGGGCGATTGCCATTTCATCAGCGGATGATGTTGCTGCCGCACTCGAAATTTTGAAGGGATAATCAACATGTTTTCGTTACAGGGCAAAACCGCATTGGTCACGGGTGCATCGGGCGGGATTGGCGCTGCTGTCGCCAAGGCACTTCACGCTGCTGGTGCAACTGTTGCGATTTCCGGAACGCGGGCTGCGGTTTTGGAAGAGTTGAAAACCGAATTGGGCAGTGAGCGTGTTCACGTGGTTCCCTGCAATTTATCCTCACCGGAAGACGTGGAAAAACTGGTGCCCGCAGCGGAAGCGGCCATGGGTGGCTTGGATATTCTCGTCAATAATGCGGGCATCACCCGGGACGGATTGGCCATGCGCATGAAGGATGAAGATTGGCAAGCAGTGCTGGATGTGAACCTGACATCGTCCTTCCGCTTGGCGCGCGCTGCCATGAAACTCATGATGAAAAAGCGCTGGGGTCGCATCGTGTCAGTGACATCCATCGTCGGTGTGACAGGCAATGCAGGGCAGGCCAATTATGTGGCCTCGAAAGCGGCGCTTATCGGGCTGTCCAAATCCCTGGCGCAGGAATTGGCAACGCGTAACGTGACCGTAAATTGCGTAGCGCCCGGGTTCATCGCAACGCCCATGACCGATGCGCTGAACGACAAGCAGAAAGAAGCTATTCTCACCAAGATACCGGCAGGACGCATGGGCTCGCCAGCGGACATTGCAGCGGCTGTTTTGTACCTTGCATCAGAGGAGGCAGCTTACGTCACCGGCCACACCCTGCATATCAACGGCGGCATGGCGATGGTGTGAGGAGACGTTATGCAAACCAGCGTGGTGTGGCGGCGCGATAGGCTGTGAAACCTTCGCCGTAGGTGGTTTGCAATTCATGTTCTTGTTTCTGGATAACAAGCAGGTTCATTGCCACAACATAAATCACGATCGCTGCTGCAGCCGTCATGGCATCAAAATAGGCCAGTGAAGCGAGCGGCAGAAAGAATGCCAGATAGGCCGGGTTGCGGCTGAAGCGGAAAATGCCCGTCGTCAGATATTCCTGCGTCGCGTTGCGCTGCAAGAGGGTGTTCAAAACGAAGTATGTTGCAAGGGTGGCCAACAGCAGCATAACACCCGCAGCACCTGCATGCAGGTCCTGAACGATAGCGCCTCCACCGATGCGCGAGATGCCAAGCGCCAAAACGGCACTGGTGATCGCAGGCACAAAATTGAAGTCAGCCATCCGGCCTTTAAGTTCAATGATTGGCGCTGGCAAAACACCTGATGGTGTTGGGTTTGAACCACTCGGTTGAAAGATTGACATATGGCGCTCCGTCTCAGTTCGGCACACCTGCTGCGCCGTGATTTCAACTTTGCAAATCAGCGCCCAGTCATGAATGCTACGGTAAATGTCTATGGTTTACGCGCGTCCGCGCTGATGAACGCTTTGATTTGATTCAGGAACACATCGCCAAACTGCTCCTGTTTTGCGGCACCAACACCCGAAATTTCACCGAAATCCCATTTGGTCAACGGTACGCGGTTGGCCATGTCAATCAACGTCCGGTCGGAGAAAATCAAATAAGCCGCCACGCCGCGCTGTTTCGCCAACTTTAGCCGCAAGGCCTTTAACATCACCAGCAGGCCATCTGCCCGTGGATCAGATGTGGGGGGCAGGGCGGCGCGGCGTGCCGCTTTCTTGGCACCACGCACCAAATCCGGGCGGTAACGGAATGCGGTTTCGCCCCGTTGCAGTGCCCGACCTTTGATCGAAACGGAAATGCCGCCAAAGCCTGCGACATCGATCGTCAGAAAGCCAGCTCCGACAAGCTGGCGGATCAGCGATTGCCAGTCGGCGCGGGAGCGGTGTTTGCCGCTGCCAAACGCCGGTGAGCGGTCATGTCCAAGCTGCACGGCTTTGTCGTTGGCTTTGCCCGTCAAAACATCCACAACATGAACCGAACCAAAACGATCGCCCGTGGCGTGAATGGCGTTAAAAATGAGTTTGGCTTCCGGCGTGCCGTCAATTTTATCGGCTGGGTCTAGGCACACATCGCAGTTGCCGCACGGGTCTGCGAATTCACCAAAATAGCCGAGCAGTGTTTGTCGCCGACACTCCGGCGCTTCGCAATAGGAGACGAGAGCATCCAAGCGCTTGTGCTCTCGCCGTGCCCGCTCGTGGCCCCCACCTTCCTGATCAACAAACTGCCTGCGCATGCGGATATCTTGCAGACCAAACAGCATAAACGCATCAGCGTCTTCGCCGTCACGTCCGGCGCGACCGATTTCCTGATAATAGGCATCAAGCGTGCCCGGCAAATCCGCATGAAACACGTAACGCACATCAGGCTTGTCGATGCCCATGCCGAAAGCGATGGTGGCCACGACGATGACGCCTTTGTCGGTCATGAAACGGTCTTGCGCTTCGGACCGGGCAGCCGCAGAGAGACCTGCATGATAAGCGACAGCAGCGTAGCCTTTCCCCCGCAGCATCTCTGAGGTCTCGTCGACGCTGCGACGCGACAGGCAATAGACAATGCCACTTTCGCCTTTGCGATCATTCAGAAATTCCAGCAGCTGTTTTGTGGAATTGTTCTTCGGCTTCACCGTCAACCGGATGTTGGGCCGATCAAACCCCGAAACAAATTCTTGAACCTTTCCGCCGAAAAGTTTTGTCGCAATGTCTCGCCTCGTCACTTCGTCTGCCGTTGCGGTGAAGGCACCGATCGGCACATGGGGAAACGCCGCGCGCAAACCTTGCAGTGCATCGTACTCCGGGCGGAAGGACGCGCCCCATTGCGACATGCAATGTACTTCATCAACCGCAATCAACGTCACATCAAGCCGTTGTAATGCGCTGACCATGCGCTCGGTCATCAAGCGCTCGGGAGCGAGATACAGAATGCTGACATCACCTGCCGCGACGCGTTTCCAAATTTCAACATTTGCTTCGCGGTCCAGCGATGAGTTGATCGTTTCGGCTGCAACGCCTGCCAATTTCAAAGCCGCAACCTGATCCTGCATCAATGCTACCAGGGGCGACACCACGATGGCCAGACCACCACGCGCCAAAGCTGGCACTTGATAACACAGAGATTTGCCCGCACCCGTCGGCATGACGGCCAGCACATGTTGGCCAGCAATCATCGCATCAACAACCTCTTCCTGGTTGGGGCGAAAGCTTTCATAGCCGAACACATCGCGCAACACTTTGTGTTTGGGTTCAAGTACTGGACTATCCAATCACGCCGCTTTCAAATCCGTGCCTTTGAAATCTGTGCCTGTATAGAGGATTTTCAGATTGCGGCTTTTGGCGAAAGCATAACTCATGCAGTCGGCAAGGTTGAGGGCGGTTTTGGAGTTGCGGCCTTTGCCGTATTTGTCAAAGGCAATCACAGCCGCGAATGCGATGTCGTCGGTAAATGGCAACACAGAAATTTTCATTCTCTCTAAAAACTTTTGAAAGTCTGTGTTGACTTCATCAGCAAGCATGTTCTGTCGCGAAGAAAGTACCATGCAAGCTTCTAATCTTACATGGCTACCCGTAAGGCATTGCTCAGATTTTTCTATCGCATCTATTAAAGTCGGGGCAATCGGCTCTCCCAACATGATTGCCACTATTGCAGACGTTTCTACAAAGATCATTCATGACCCCACATGCGATCAATTTCTTCCTTCGTCATGATGTGTCCGCCAGGCTTGCCTTTCCGTTTGAATTCTTCGGCAAGTTCCTTAAGTTGTATGCGAAGCGGACGCATATCAGACTTTGCTTCTGCTTCGGCTTCCTTTTCCAGTGCCGTCACAATAACATCAGTCATTGTTGTTTTGCGTTTGATAGCGAGTTCCCGTGCCAGTTCCTCGACGCGTGGATTTCGAATGCTGAGTGCCATCGCTGTTCTCCTGATATCTTGTATATACGAATCTAACATTCATGTAAATACAACTCGCAAAGTTCTACAAACCAACCACACAAATCCACGACTTGTTCTGCACTTAACATCTCCCCTTTTGACCTGTTGGTGTTTTGTGCTAGGAAACTCCGGCTTGAGGGGGTCAGCGGCTCAAATGTCCGTGACGACCTAGCAGGGCGTACAGAAAAGTTTTTAAGGACAAACACATGAGCGATATCGCTGACCGCGTTAAGAAAATCGTTGTTGAACATTTGAGTGTTGACGGCGACAAGGTGAAGACCGAAGCAAGCTTCATCGATGATTTGGGCGCAGACAGCCTTGACACCGTTGAACTTGTAATGGCTTTCGAAGAAGAATTCGGCATTGAAATTCCAGATGATGCTGCAGAAACCATCCAGACGGTTGGCGATGCCGTGAAGTTCATTGAAAAGGCACAAGCCTGAGTCAAGGCTACGCCCGTTTTGGACGAGCGTGCCGATTAAATTGCGCGGGGAGCCGCAGGATTGAAAACATCCTGCGCCCCCGCGTTTCTGTATTGAGTTGCAAGTCAAACTGGTTTTTGAAATGAGGCCCGCAAATGCGTCGTGTCGTTGTCACTGGAATGGGAATTGTATCGCCACTCGGCACAGGTGTGGAAGCCACCTGGAGCCGCATGATCGCAGGCGAATCCGGTGCCGGGCCCATCACCCGCTTTGATGCTTCAGACCTTTCGACGCGCATCGCCTTTGAAGTCAAAGAAGGCGACGGCAGCAACGGCACTTTGAAGCGCGACGACTGGATCGATTCAAAAGACCAACGCCGCTACGACGACTTTATTCAGTTCGCGTTGATCGCGGCCAAGCAAGCCATGGCCGACTCGGGCTATGAAGCTAAAACCGAGGACGAGAAGTATCGGTCTGGCGTGTTGGTCGGTTCGGGCATTGGCGGGTTGACCGGCATCCAGGACACAACACTGTTGATCAATGAAAAGGGCCCACGCCGCGTGTCGCCTTTCTTCATTCCCGGCTCCTTGATCAATCTCGCCTCTGGTTTGATTTCGATAAATTTTGGCCTCAAAGGCCCCAACCATTCTGTCGTCACAGCTTGCGCAACAGGCACGCACGCGATTGGTGATGCCGCCCGCATCATCGCCGTTGGCGATGCGGATGTGATGGTCGCCGGTGGTGCCGAATCAGCAATCTGCCGCATCGGTATTGCAGGTTTCATTGCTTGCAAAGCGTTGTCGTCGGCCTTTAACGACACACCCGAAAAAGCCTCTCGTCCTTACGACAAAGACCGCGACGGTTTTGTGATGGGTGAAGGGGCTGGCATTGTCGTGTTGGAAGAACTTGAACACGCCAAAGCCCGTGGTGCCAAAATTTACGGCGAAATCATCGGTTATGGCATGTCGGGCGATGCCTATCACATCACTGCACCGTCGTCTGACGGCGACGGCGCTTTCCGCTGCATGCAGGCGGCATTGAAGCGCGCAGGCATTTCAGCAGGTGAAATCGACTACGTGAACGCCCACGGCACTTCAACACCGCTGGGCGATGAGATTGAACTTCGCGCCATTGAGCGGTTGACAGGGAATGCCGCCGCCAACATGGCGATGTCGTCAACCAAGTCAGCCGTTGGCCACCTGTTGGGCGCTGCGGGTGCGGTTGAAGCAGTGTTCTCGTTGCTGGCCATTCGGGACAATATCTGCCCGCCAACTCTTAACCTCGACAACCCATCGGTGGAAACGGCGATCGACCTGGTGCCGCACAAGGCCAAGAAAAAAGAGATCAACACAGTTCTGTCCAATTCTTTTGGTTTTGGTGGTACCAACGCATCCTTGATCATGCGCCGTTATGCGGCGTAAGGTTTAACCCTGAAGGGGGGCCCTTGAGGTGAGTAACGATAACCAGTTCGAACGCGTGCCAGATGCAATCGCTGTGAAGCAGCGAGGGCCAGTTCTGGCGCGCGTACTGGCATCGCTGGTGGGGTGGGGCCTGTTTTTTGTGCTGACAATCGGCGGGCTGGGCTTTTGGGCTTGGGGCGAGTTCACCGAAGACGGACCCTTGAAACAGACACAGGTTATCATTCTGCCGGAAGGCGCAAGCCGCGCCGAGATTACAAAACAGTTGCAAGACCAAGGCATCATCACGGATGCCAGGGTCATGAATGCGGCAAGTTTGATCAACAGTTTTCGCGGCGGCTCCCTGAAGCCTGGCGAATATGAGTTTCAACCCGGCACGTCCATGGCGGGTGTTTTGAACGCGGTTTCTTCCGGCAAGGTGTTGACCTACAAGCTCACGGTGCCTGAGGGTTGGACAGCACAAATGGCGTTGGACCGTTTGAACAGTAACGAGATTTTGACGGGTGAACCCGTTCAATCAGTGCCCGAGGCATCGCTGATTGCCGACACCCAGGTTTTCCGTCGCGGCATGACCCGGGCCAGACTTGTTCAGGATATGAAGGATGCCCAAGCGCATCTGATTGATGACATCTGGGCCAAACGGCCAGCCGACAGCATTCTCAAAACCAAAGAAGAAATGGTTGTGCTGGCATCAATTGTCGAGAAGGAAACAGCCAAGGCTGAAGAACGCCCGCGCGTTGCAGCCGTGTTCTTGAATCGATTGAAGAAGGGCATGCGCCTGCAATCCGACCCCACAATCATTTACGGCATTGTAGGTGGGTTAGGGAAATTGGACCGTCCGATCAGTCGGGCCGATCTTGACAGCGTTACGCCCTACAACACGTATCAAATTGACGGTTTGCCGCCAGGCCCCATTGCGACGCCAGGACGCGCGGCCCTGGAAGCTGTTGTTGCACCTGCGGCCACCGAGGATTTGTTCTTTGTGGCCGATGGCACAGGCGGCCATGCGTTTGCCGTCACACTGGAGGAGCACAATGCGAACGTCAAAAAATGGCGGGACATTGAAAAGAATGGTATTCAATTGCCCGGCCAACCAGAAGCACCTGCTGATGCTCCGACCAACGAAGTGCAACAAACACCATTGCCTGCTGTGGAAGCAGCTCCCGTCGCAACCAGCGACCCTTTGATTAATGAAGCGGCAAAAACTGCTGAAAGTGTAAACCCTGTGCCCGCCCCGTCGGAAGGGGAAGGCAGGCAGCAGCCGATTGTCGCTGCCCCAAAGGCGGCGGAACCTCCACCTCTGCCGATTCAAAAGAAGCCCAAGCCGGCCGCAACTGCGGTTGCTGTTGTCAAAACACCACCGAAGCCCGGCTCCATTGTGAATGTGAATGGCAAGTTGGTGCCCATCCCGCGTTTGAAAAAAGCCAAGCCTTGAGCTTCCCATGAAAACCTCAAACGGCGCCTTCAACAGCATGACGGGTTTTGCTCGCGTAACCGGAACATGGCGCGACCTTGCATGGGTTTGGGAACTGAAAAGTGTAAATGGCAAGGCGCTTGATCTGCGCTTTCGACTGCCACCGGGTTATGACGCAATTGAAGCTTCCGCACGTTCAATTGCATCCAATTATTTGAAGCGCGGCAATGTGCAGATCAGCCTCGCAATACAAGATTCAAGTTCTGCTGCTGACATCAAGATCAATACGGCAATGTTGGAGCAGCTTGTGGCAGCTGCCGAAACATTGCGCGATCGTTTGGGTTCAGCGCCGATACAAGCGGAGGCGTTGTTGGGTTTGCGCGGCGTGTTAGATGCCGGAGAGACGTTGTTATCACAAGAAGACGTCAAGTTGCGCGATAGGGACATTTTGGCGGGCTTTGAAACAGCTGTGGACCAACTGGCAGCAGCCCGCAAAGCTGAAGGTATGCGCTTGGCCGCTGTCATGACGGCGCAGTTGCAACGCATCGAGCAACTGTGCAACGCGGCTGCTGAAAATCCCAGCCGCAGTGTTGAAGCCATTCGCAAGCGGCTCGGCGAACAGGTTGCAAAATTGTTGGAACAGTCGGACAGCTTTGATCCACAACGCCTGCATCAGGAAGCCATTTTACTGGCCACCCGTGCCGATATTCAGGAAGAGCTGGATCGGTTGACGTCGCATATCACTGCGGCGCGGGGGCTGATGAGTTCCCACGAACCCGTGGGCCGCAAATTTGATTTTCTGGCGCAGGAATTCAATCGCGAGGCCAACACCCTGTGTTCCAAAGCCAACGACCCGTCATTGACGTCGATTGGTCTTGATCTCAAAACCACTATCGACCAATTGCGCGAGCAAGTGCAAAATATCGAGTAGCTGACATGGCAAAATCTGAAAAGAAAAGTCTCGTCGTCGCCCGTCGCGGCGTGTTGTTGGTGATGTCGTCGCCATCCGGTGCCGGTAAAACGACTTTGTCGCGGCGACTGTTGGCGGCAGACAACAACATTGCGATGTCAGTGTCTGTCACCACCCGCAAGCCGCGTCCAGGTGAAGAGAATGGCAAGGATTATCATTTCATTACACAGGCGCAATTCGATCACATGGTCTCGAAAAAGGAACTGCTGGAGTGGGCGACCGTGTTTGGAAATGCTTACGGCACACCGAAAAAGCCGGTTGAAGAAGCCCTCGAGGCGGGCCGCGACGTGTTGTTTGATATTGATTGGCAAGGCACCCAGCAAATGGCGCAAGCCATGAAGGAAGATTTGGTGCGCTTGTTTATTCTGCCACCCACACCAGACTCGCTGCGCACAAGGCTGATCAATCGCGCCCAGGATACATCAACGGTCATTGCCAAACGTATGGCCGAAGCGGCCCATGAAATCAGTCATTGGCCGGAATATGACTACGTGATCATCAATGATAATCTGGATGTCGCCCACGCTCAGGTGGTGTCCATCCTCACCGCAGAGCGCTTGCGCCGCCGCAGACAACTGGGCCTGACTGAATTCGTCCGTGAACTGACGAAAGAACTCTAAACCAGCAAGGCCAGTCGCGCAAAATCATTCACCGCCAGTTCCTCGGCTCTGCGGGTGGCGTCGATGCCCAGTTTCTCCAAGACTTGTTCTGGTGTGTCGAAGACGCTCTTCAAACTGGATCGCAACATCTTCCGGCGCTGCCCAAAAGCCGCCGCTGTCACCCGCTCCAATGCGGTGACAGTGCATTCAATTTCAGGCTTCGCGCGCGGCACCAGTTGCACAATACTGGACGTAATTTTGGGCGGAGGTGTGAACGCGCTGCGGTTTACATCAAACAATTTCTTGCACACACAGCGCCACTGGCAAATGACGCTCAGCCGTCCATAGTCGTTGGAACCCGGTGCAGCAGCAATGCGCAAGGCCACTTCTTTTTGAAACATCAATGTCAATGAATCATAGAATGGTGGCCATGCCCCTTTGGTCAGCCAACCCAGCAGCAAGGGCGTGCCCACGTTATAGGGCAGGTTCGCAACAATGCGGGCTGGACCGCTGATGAGGGATGACCAATCCATATCAAGTGCATCCCCTTCAATCACTTGAAGCTTGCCGGGATAATGCGCTGCGATTTCCGCGAGCGCGGGCAGGGCGCGCGCATCGCGCTCGACTGCTATAACTTTGGCCGCACCCTCAGCCAACAAGGCCCGCGTCAAACCACCGGGCCCGGGCCCAATTTCAATGATCGTCGCTGTGTTGAAAGGGGCTGCAGCCCGCGCGATCCGCCGCGTCAAATTGAGATCGAACAAGAAATTTTGACCAAGAGATTTCTTGGCGGCAAGCCCGTGTGCATCAATCACCTGCCGCAGCGGCGGTAACCCATCATCCGCCAGATCCGACGTCATGCGGCAAGGGCCTTCGCCCGCGCCATCTCGGCGCCAAGTTGCAGGGCGGCAACCAAACTGTCTGCCTGCGCTTGCCCTGTTCCCGCCAAATCCAAAGCGGTGCCATGATCCGGCGATGTGCGAATAAACGGCAAACCCAATGTGACATTGATGCCACCGTGAAAATCCAAGGTCTTCACCGGAATGAGCGCCTGATCATGGTACATGCAAAGGATGGCGTCATATCGGTCGCGCGCTTGTGGAAAAAACGCTGTGTCGGCGGGCAGCGGTCCGAACACATTCAGGCCCGAAGCTTGCAATTCAGCAATGGCAGGACGGATGATCGTGATTTCCTCTTGTCCCATGCTGCCGTTTTCACCCGCATGTGGGTTCAGCCCCGTCACCGCGATGCGTGGATGTGTAACGCCAAAGTAACGTTGAAGACTTTCATGAACCACCTGTGCTTGATCAATGATGCTTTGCCGCGTTAATGCCGTTGGCACTTCTTTCAGCGCGATATGAACTGTGACCGGCACGGCCCGCAGTCCACCGCCAACCAACATCATGACGTCTTGCGCGGGCAGGCCTCGGTCATGACAAAGTGCCGCCAAAAAATCAGTATGGCCCTGGTGTTTGAATCCCGCTGCATAAAGCGCCTCTTTCTGGATCGGGTTTGTGACCAAGGCCGATGCATGTCCGGACAGACAAAACCCGACAGCTTCAACAATTCTGTCCATCACCCAATGGGCCGTTGCGGGTGAAAATTTTCCAAGCACCACAGCGGCAGGCAACGGTCGATGCAGCACGGGCAGGGCATTTGGAAAACAGCTCGGTGCGTCCGCCAATGAAGCGATAGGCTGAACGCTGAATGGAAGCCCCGCACGTTCACAGCACACTTCAACATGATCAATATCGCCGACAAGCGCAAAACTGAATTCATTCTGATGTTGTAGACGTTGCCATGCTTTCACGGCAATTTCAGCGCCAACACCACCAGGCTCACCGGGTGTCAGCACAAGCGGCGCAATGTCTGCCGTCATTTGGGTTACGGGCCGTAGCTGGGATCACGATACTCAATCAACAAGTCCTTGCGGAATTGCGAAGAGTACTTGCTGACCACGCGTTCATACTTTTCATTCAATACCGCGTTTTCAGCCTGTTCACGCGTTGGATATGACACCTGTGGTTTAGGGGGAACAATTTTTCTGACGCCGCAAAATGCCAGAACTTGCAGACCATTGGGTGTGCGGCTCGGGCCAATGGCGCGGCCAACCTTGGCTTTGTCGAGAGCGGATTTCAGGGGCTTCGGCAATCGCGAACCGTCAGCTTCCACCATTTTACCGACCTTGACGTTGAAGATGCCGGTTGCCGCTGACCGTGCGGATTTGCAGCCGCGAAACTTCGACAGGAACGCGTTGGCTTCAATCGCGCGGGACTGAATCAATTCATTGGTCATGCCAGCTTCGCCGCCATCAATAGGAAAGTTGATCTCTTGAAGTTGATAAACGGTCACGGGGCGCATGCGCGGGTCCGCCATCACTTTTGCGAGCTTGCCATTGATCTCGGATTTGTAGCCGTTGAGTTTGCGGTCCACTTCTTCAGGTGTGGCCTTCACGTCGACTTTATACTTGCCCTTGAGAATACGGCCGAAAGCAATTTGTGCGGTGAAATACGTGCGCATGGCTGCAACTGTGATGCCTTGAGCCTGGAGCTTGCCTTTCAATCCGTCCGAGTCGGTTTTCAGTCCCTTCGCAACTTCGGCAAGGCGTACATCAACTTCTTTTTCTGTTGGGTCGAGACGAAGCTTTTTTGCTTCATTGATTTTTGCAATGTCATCAATCAAATCGTTCAATGCACGTTTGCGCGCATTGTCACCGCCGCGTTGGCCCAGCAGCTTCCAGAGACTGATCCGTTGGTCCACGTCATAACTGGTGACGGGCGTATCGTTGACGGTGACCAGAACTTTTTGATCTTGCGCTATTGCGTGGCCAGTATGCGGCGCGCCCAAAACCAGGGCCGCAGCCAACGCAACGATCAAACGAAAAGACATGACTTAAAACTTGGATGACACGCTTGTGCCGCCCAGTGTTGCGAGATCGATTGAAAACATCACACGATGGTCTGTTTTCTCAAGTTTGTTGTCACGCTCTGCCGAATAAGCCATTTTGAAATTCATACACTCACAATCAAATTCTAACCCCAAGGTCTTTGAGGGGAAATAGCTGTTCTCGATATCATAGCGAGCACCACCAAAAGCGTACCAGCTATTGACCAGACCTACACGAACGTCAGCCTCCGCCCACTGTTCGTCAGTGATGCGACCATAGCTTGGTTCAGCAGCGATACTGAGATAGCCAGCATTGACGGAAAACCTGTCGAAAGTGAGGCTGCCGAAAACTTCCTGTCGGTTGATGGCGGAGAAATCCTCCTCAGCCCGCAGTTCATAAGACAATGAAATGTTGTCCCACGGCTGGAAGGTGAGTGCCGCCACCAGGTCGCTGCTGGAGCCATCCAGCCCTGAACCTGACACAAAACTGTTTTTGCCTGCAATGTGGAAACTCTCGCCCGCACTGGCTTTCAGAAAGCCTCCGTTTGCACCAAGGAATGAATAGGTCACCCCGATATTGCTGCGAACGCCACTTTCAAAACGGTCATAGCCGGTAAAGCGATCTTCGAGAAACAGACTGCTATGATCAAAATTCAGGGTAATCGCATCTTCATTGCCGATCTGATCAACCTTGCGTTCGTTATCAGCTGCGATGAACTGAAACACCGGCGAGATAATGCTTTGTCCATACTCTCCGCCGGAAATCAAAGGAAAGCGCAAATCAACCCCGGCCGCTGGCAAAATACGACTTGTGGTTTCCTGCGACCGTTCTCCACCCAGCACCGTCGGGTCTGCCAAGTTGTTGGTCACGTGCACATCGCTGCGCAAGCTGGCAAAGGGCGTGACCAACACACCACCATCGGAAATCAATCGGCTTTTCCAACGCAAATCGGCAGTTGCCCGCGACTGGGATGTACCGTGGTTGACCGTCGAAAAAGGCGTTCCGGAATTATCGCGGTTGATCGAGTAAGCCGACCAGTTCAGGCTGAATTCGCCGCCCATGATCGGTTGATCAAAAAAGTGTTCGCCCGAAACATACGGCAATGCTGTGGGCAAACTGCCAGCATCAACATCATTCGACAATGCAGCAAAGTTTAAGGCTTGGGCCGAAACAAAGCTTCGATCCCACAGACCCGTCAGGTACAATTCATTTTTTGCAATGTCACGCCCATCAAAATCATAGTCCGAAAGGAACGTCTTGTCGCTGGGAAGCACACCATTCCAACCCCACTTCCAATCGGTATTCAGGGCAAAGTCGCCTTTGCTTTTCACTGCACCACGGACCCGTCGGTGTTCCGTCGTGCGATCAGGCGAAAGTTCGTAAACGCCATAGCCGCGAATATTATATTGCCCGGTCGCTGTACGGTGCCGCCACTCTACATCTGCAGCTGGGCCTTGCTTCGTTGTGAATACCGGGCGAAAGGTCACGTCCTTGTTTGGCGCGACTTCCCAAAAATAGGGCGTAACAAAACCAATGCCATAAGCTTTCTTGGTTTTGACCGTAGGGATCAGCCAACCCGTCCGACGCTTCACGGACGGATCGGGATGGCGGAGATAGGGCAGTCCACCAACCGTCACCCCGGCGATTTTCAGGCGTGGATTAATGTGGATCAAATCTTTGGCGGGTTGGTCATGGGTGGTTTGATCTGACACCAGTTCCCAAAGCGGGTCGCCATTGCGCGTCTCGCAGTTTTTGCAAGCGGTGTAGTGGGCATTTTCAAACACCGTGATTCCGCCATCGATACGACGCGCGTAATCAGCTGAAATCGTGACATCATTTGTCAACAATGCTTTGAGGTGCCGCGCAAACCCCTTCTTGAATCGATCCGTCAATTCAAGCGATGCAGCAGTCATCACGTTGCCGTTGGGTTCGCGCAGTTCAACCGAACCATTCGCCGTAAACACATCTGTTTCCTGGTTGAACGTCACCCGCGTTGCGATCAGCTTGTAAGGGCCATAGGTCAAGACGACGCGGCCTGTTGCGACGGCCAACTTGGTCCTGGGGTCAAATGTAAGCTTATCCGCCACAAAATCCGCTGCGGTTCCGGCGGGCGGATTGGTTTGCACGGGCTTGATAAATGGCTTTTCTTCAATGGCGATTGCCACCTGGGGTGCTGCTAAAACGCTGACAGTTGAGAGGCCAAGAACAAGCGCGCGCTGGTTGGCAAACCGCCGCACACCCCTCCACCAGCCTTGCCCCAAGCCCAAAAGTTTCAAACCACTGTCCTACCGATCACAAATCGTTACCAATCATTAACGCTTTTCCCAAGCCTCGGGAAGTCTTTTCAACAGTCGTCCTTGATTCTGTCTGCCCCTCATTTGAGTCGGGAAAAAGACGCCGAATCAATAGGGTAAACGCGGCGTTAATGCCGTTGCTCCGACTGCTGGAGGGCGGTATCAACAATCTGGAAACATCACAGAAAGTTTTGCCTTCATGAAAATCAGCTTCGAACCCGTAAACATGCCGAAATCAGGCGTACTCGTCATTCTCGTGGAAGAGGCGGCAAAGCTCTCAGGCCCTGCCAAAAAGATGGATGATCAGTCGAAAGGGCATCTTTCGCGGGCCATGAAAGCCGCAGCTTTTGAAGGCAAAAAAGACCAGACCGTTGATATTCTGGCACCTGTCCCGAACTTAGACCGCGTGGTGTTAATGGGCTTGGGCAAGGTTGCCAATCTCGTTCCGCGCGAAATCGAACTGCTGGGTGGTGCGATCATCGGCATCCTGCAAGGTCTGAAAGCAAAGTCCGCAAGCATTGACGCAAGCGTACTCGCCACCGGTGAGGCTGCTGCAAGACTGGCTTCAGGTGCCAGACTGCGCCGCTACAGTTTCGACGGCTATAAATCCAAGAAAGACAAAAAGGATGCAGCGCTGGAGGCTGTTTCAATCCACACCGGTGAGGTCGCCAAAGCCAAAAAGGCCTTCACGGACTTTGATGCCGTGGCTGCGGGAAACCATGTGGCACGTGACCTGGTCAACGAACCCGCCAACATACTCCACCCGATTGAATTTGCTGCCCGCGCCAAGGCCCTCAGCAAACTGGGTGTGAAAGTTGACATTCTGACACCTGTTCAAATGCAAAAACTGGGCATGGGTGCGTTGTTGGGCGTCGCGCAAGGCTCGCCCCACGAAGCGCGGATGGTGGTCATGCGTTGGGACGGCGGAAAAAAGGGTGAGCAACCCGTGGCCTTTATCGGCAAAGGTGTGACGTTTGACACGGGCGGTGTTTCCATAAAGCCAGCAGCAGGAATGGAGGACATGAAAGGTGACATGGCAGGCGCCGCCTGTGTGGTGGGCCTGATGCACGCTCTTGCCAAACGCAAAGCCAAAGTGAATGTTGTCGGTGCTATAGGGCTTGTCGAAAACGCTATCGACGGCAAAGCCCAGCGACCTGGTGACGTGGTCAAATCCATGTCCGGCCAAACCATCGCCGTACTCAACACTGATGCAGAAGGACGCCTCGTTCTGGCTGACGTGCTTTGGTATATTCAAGACAAGTTCAAACCGAAGTTTATGGTCAACTTGGCCACGCTCACAGGTGCCATTCTCGTGGCTTTGGGCAAGGAACACGCCGGGCTGTTTTCCAACAACGATGAATTGTCTCAACGTTTGGCCGAAGCGGGCTTGGCCACAGGTGAAAAGGTCTGGCGACTGCCACTCACACCTGAATACGACAAGCTGATTGATCACGATGTGGCAGATATGAAGAACATTGGCGGGCGTTTTGCGGGCTCGATCACAGCTGCTCAATTCTTGCAACGCTTCGTCAACAATACGCCTTGGGCACATTTGGACGTGGCGGGAACGGCAATGGACTCTGTGAAATCGTCAATCAACCAAAGTTGGGCCAGCGGCTGGGGTGTGCGCTTGTTGAACACTCTCGTCGCAACGCATTACGAAAAATAATGGCGGAAGTCTGGTTCTACCATCTCGAACGCACGACGGCGGACGCGGAGTTGCCGCGCCTGTTGCAGCGCGGGCTTGAACGCGGCCTGCGCATGGCGGTGATCACACCAACCGTCGAACGCGTCAGGGAGTTCTCACAAAAATTGTGGGGCCTTGAAGACACAAGTTTTATTCCCCACGGTTTTGAAGGTGAACCGCAGCCCGAACAGCAATCAATTTATCTGTGTACCGATGACGCAACACCGAACGCATCCGTTTTCAATTTTTACATTGACGGGGCGGAACCTGCGAAGCTGGAAACCTTGGAACGCGCCAGCATCATGTTCGACGGCAATGCAGAAACAGCGTTGGAACACGCGCGCAGTTTATGGCGCAAGTATAAGGCAGAGAACATTACGATCCGCTACTGGAAACAGGACGATGATGGCCGCTGGAAAGACCAGGCGGCAACCAGTTAAGTACGGCGCGGCAGCAGAATTGCGAGGCCCAAAGCAATTGAAATCAACGATCCAAAAACGACGCCGACCCGCACCTGTGAAACCATATCAGCTGAACTGAAAGCCAATGAGCCAATGAAAAGGCTCATGGTGAAACCAATGCCTGCAAGGCACGCAACACCAAGCATATCCCGCCACGTCGCACCCTCTGGCAATTTTGCCAAACCCAAAAGCACCAAGGCGGAAACGGCCAGCATGATGCCGACAGGTTTACCCACAACCAAACCCACGATTATTCCAGCAGGCACGGATTGGGATAAAACATCGACAGACATGCCATCCAAGGGCAAGCCCGCATTGGCAAAGGCGAACAACGGCAACACCAGCCATTTCACATAGGGGTGCAAGGCATGTTCCAACTCATGCACCATTGAAGAGTTGTCGTCCCTCCGCAACGGTATCAGCAATCCAAGCGCTACACCTGCAAGTGTCGCGTGGACGCCAGACTTCAACACACATAACCACAGCACCAGGCCAATCAGGATGTAAACACCAGTCCGCTCTACACCAGCGCGGTTGCAGGCAAGCAGCAGTGTTAAACAGGATGCAGCGCCAATCAACGCAAACACAGACAGTTGAGAGGTGTAGAATAATGCAATGATGATGATGGCGGCAAGATCGTCGAACGTTGCGAGGGTCAGCAGGAAGATTTTAAGTGACAGCGGCACCCGGCTTCCCGCAAGCGCCAATGCACCCAATGCAAACGCAATGTCCGTGGCGGCGGGAATGGCCCAACCACCAATGGTCGCGGCGTTGCCCCAATTGAACCAGGCATAAAGCCCTGACGGCACAAGAATGCCGCCAACGGCTGCAACGGCAGGCAATGTAATTTGCGACAGCGTTGACAGATTGCCCTCAATTGCCTCTCGCTTGATTTCGAGACCCACAAGAAAAAAGAACACCGCGATCAAACCGTCATTGATGAAATGATGCAATGATTTATCCAGCGTCAACGCGCCAATGCCAACGCGCACGCGTTCGTCCAGGAAACTGGTGTACTCATCGGCCAAGCCAAAATTGACAAACAAAATGGCCACTGCCGCAGCAACCGCCAGCACAAGACCACCTGTGGCCTCGTGATCAATGAATTGTTTCAGCCGAGAAGTCGCTTCAAAGTTTTGCTGCATTGACGGCATATAACCCAATGCCACTGCCTATGTCCATTTGAAGCGGCACTGGTTATAGCTACCAATCAGTCAGCCAAATCGCCAACTTGTTTCGGATAAGTTTTCAAAACAGCGAGCACCGTTTCGTCGAAGTTGCGGCTGCTGATCGTCACTTTATGCCCTTCACGCTTCAGCTGCCTGGTGATGGCTTTGCGTGTTTGTGGCCGAAGGCCGCCCCCTGATTTTTCAATCAGTGCAGCGGTCGCATATTCATTATTGCGTTCTAAACCCAAAAGATAAAACTTGGCAGCCTTTGAGGCGTCAAATGTCAGCGCTTTACCGCCGTCATAAAGTTCACCCAGACTGGTTGGAGAGAAGGTGTCGCCAGCAGCAACACCTTTTTCCAACCATTGCACGCCAGTCTTGATATCTGTTTTGCCGCCCACACCCGTTGCAAGATTGAAGCCGTAATTATTCATTGCGACGGGTTCACCAGCCTCTGCCGCTTCAAGATAAAGCGCCATGCCCTTCTGTTCGTCTTTGGCGACGCCAACGCCGTCCAACAAGTGGATTGCATAGTTGCGTTTTGCGAGAGGAAAACCAGCTTCGGCCGAGGCTTTGTAAAGGGAAACCGCTTTATCGATATCCTTGCCGACGCCTTCTCCCACTTCGTAAGCATAACCCAAGTCATTAATGGCACGAATATCACCGGTATCAGCAAGTTTCTGGTAAAACTGGAAAGCAATGGAGGCGTCGGCGGGAACAACAGTATCAGTTGAATAAAGTGATTTCATATTCTCGAGAGCCGACGCTTCTCCGGCTATGTATGCTTTGGTATACCATGTCACTGCAGCCACCTGGTCAACAGCTGTGCCGCGACCAAATTCATAGGCTTTCGCCACATCAATCATTGCCGCACCATCACCCAGATTAGCAGCCTTTGTGTGCCAGCTGAGTGAAAGCTGGGGATTGGGAGGCGCTTCACCACCCTCACCATATGCAGTTCCCAAGAAAATCATTGCATATTGATTGCCGCCCGCAGCCGACTTTTCATAAAGTGCAAGTGCTTTGTTGACGTCTTTTAGAACGCCGTCTCCACTTTCGTAAAGCAACCCCAAATTTGCCATTGCGGAGAGCTCGCCGCTGTCAGTGCCTTTTTGGTAATATTCCACAGCTCGCGCAATGTCTTTTGAAACGCCAATGCCTTGCTGATAGAAATATCCGATGCGGTTCATGGCTTCTGCGTGTCCCGCATTTGCAGCCTTCAGATACCATTCAGCGGATTTTACGGGGTCGGCGGGCCCGTCTGTACTTTGTTCGTAAAGCAAACCAAGATTGCGCATCGCAGTGTTGTTGCCACCAGCAGCGGCTTTCTCATATAGAGCGATGGCCTGCTTCACATTTTTGGTGACACCTATTCCTGAATCATACGCTGCAGCGAGATTATTGATTGCATCAGCATCACCAAGATCTGCGGCTTTTTGACTCCAAGAAACCGCTTTGACCAAATCGACAGGAACGTCTGTACCGTTCTCATAACGATATGCAAGTTCACGCATGGCATATGTATTTCCGGTAGCGGCAAAGTTTTCCAGGATCGTGATGCTTTTGGCAACGTCCTTGGCAACGCCGACTCCAGAAGCATACAATCTGGAAAGATTGACGACGGCATCAGCAAAGCCAAGGTCTGCCGCCCGTTGATAAAGAGCTGCTGCTTTGGCGGCTTCTTTAGGAACGCCTTCGCCATTTTCATAGCTGACGGCTAACGCATTCATCGAAACGAAATCGCCATTATCGATGGCTTTTTGATAATACTTCAGACCGAGTTGAACATCATGCGGCAGGACGGTGCCAGACATATAGGTAAAACCAAGTGACCGCATGGCATACACATTGCCGCTGTCGGCAGCTTTCACAAAGACTGCCATGCCTTTGGCCACATCTTTGGGAACACCTCCCGTGCCATTGATGTAAATCAACCACAAATTTTGCATCGCATCGATATCGCCAAGGGCAACTGCTTTTTCATACAGCTTTATCGCTGCGGGCATATTGACGGCGGTACCTTTTCCATTTTCGAAGAAAACCGCAACATTGTATAAGCCGGTGACACTGCCTGCATCAGCAGCTTTTTGGTAGTTTTGCAGTGCTTCTACAAGATTTATTGGAACGCCAAATCCCTTTTCATGCAGAAATCCAAGACCGTTATAGGAGTCAGTATCGCCAGCCTCCACACCCTTTTTGAAATAGAGCAAGGCTTTGGCATAGTCCTGCGGAACACTTTTGCCACTCTGGTACATAAGCCCGATAAATCGCAGCCCTTTAAAAGAGCCTGCGTCAGCAGCCGCTTGATAATTCTGAATAGCCTTGTTTGAGTCAGCTTGCACGCCCTTGCCAAACTCATGAATCTTTCCAAGTTCAATAAATGCTTCACTGTAGCCACCAGCCGCTGCCTTCTCGTACCAAGATTTGGCTTGAGCAAAATCTTGACGCGTGCCGTGGCCATTTCCAAATTGATACCCACAATTATACATTCCGATAGCAACGCCAGCTTCTGCGGCCTTGCAGAACAACGTCGTCGCCAAAGCTTCGTTTCTCGCTGTTCCAGTTCCCTGATTGTACATATTTGCGAGATTGTTCATGGCCAAAACATGCCCGGCGTCGGCGGCTTTCTTGTAAAGAGAAAACGTTAAGGCCACATCTTGATTAGCAGTTCCCAACGCCCGTGCGGTTTGAAAGGCAATGCGCATGTCTTCCGGGTTGGATTTATTTGCTGCCAGGCATGCGGGAATGGCGAGTTTTGCATCGATCTTGTTGGCTGCAACACCAGCAACAGTTTTAGGGCGGGTTAAGTCAACGGGACTCGCAGCAAATGAATCACACAACGCCGCATCCGCAGCTGCATCAGCGAATGCCGATCCCGAAAATAGCGTAACTGAAGTGAATAGGGCAGCTGCAAGCGCAACAGGTTTCATGGATGTTCTCCCGTATGCCCCACGCAAAAGTTGCACGGAAAACGCAACATCGTCAAGGAATTAAAACTTTGAAGCGTTAATCCACAAGTGCATTGCAATTGAAGCTGCATAACCCAAAGCCACAGCCCAGGTCCATTTGAAGTGGCTTGTGAAAGTGTATTTGCCATGCGCAATGCCCATTAAGGCAACGCCCGCCGCCGAGCCGATTGAAAGCATGGAACCACCCACACCCGCTGTCAAAGTGACCAGCAACCACTGGCCGGGACTCATTTGAGGATCCATCGTCAACACTGCAAACATGATGGGGATGTTGTCAACAATCGCCGAGAGAATACCGACCATGATGTTGGCAACCGTTGGTCCCCATTGGGTGTAAAAGTATTCATTCGCAAGGTTGAGGTAGCCCAACACACCAAGCCCACCGACAGCAAAAATGATACCGAAGAAAAACAGCAGCGTGTCCCACTCCACCCGTTCAATTTGTTTGAAAGAGTTCAGCACCATGTCGGTGTTTTCAGCACGCTTGCCCTTCTGTTGCAGGAAGTACGACCACATTTGCAAATAGCCCAAACCCAGCATCATGCCCAAGGCGGGCTGTAACCCGAGGAAGTTTTTGAACGACACAGCAGTGGCAATCGTCAAGGCAAACAACGTGATCACGCCAACCGCACCGGGCTTCAGGCGCACGCGTTCGTCAACTGGCGCAGGGGTCTCCTGCGGGATCCCAAAATGCATCAGCGCCGCTGGCACCAACCAGTTCACAAGAGAGGGAACAAACAGCGCAAAGAATTCAAAGAACGAAAGCTTACCTTTTTGCCAGACCATCAAGGTTGTAATGTCGCCAAACGGCGTGAAGGCTCCCCCCGCGTTTGCCGCAACAACGATGCTGATGCAGGCAATGGCCACGAACTTTGATGAGTTGGCTCCAACCGCCAATACCACTGAGCCCATGATCAGCGCCGTGGTTAAATTATCAAGCACACCCGACAAGAAGAAGGCGATGCCACCAGTCAGCCAGAACAGTTGGCGATAGGACAATCCACGCGATGTCAATTTCACGCGCAGCACTTCAAACACGCGGCGCTCTTCCAAAGTGTTGACGTAGGTAATGGCGACAAGCAGGAACAGAAACAACTCGCCATATTCATAGATCGTATGTTCAGCCGCTTTCTTTGCGACCTCAGGAATGCCGTGTGCCGTGTATGCAAAGCCAATCAAGGCCCAAATCAACCCTGCCGCCAACAGCACGGGTTTTGATTTACGAAGTTCCAAGCCTTCTTCAAAAATCACGAAAATATAAGCAACAACAAAAACCAAAAGTGCCACATAGCCAAACCAGCTTTGAGTCAAATTCAACTCAGTCATCGCCAAGTTCCTCGTTCAATTCCAGCCAGTTATTCTCATTGCTGATCAATTCCGTCGCCAGCTTATTACGCAGCTTGGCATAATCCGCCGCCTTTTGCGGAGCCTGTTGATAAATCGAACCATCCGCGAGAGCATGATCTAGAATTGTGATTTTCTCCTGCAATTTCAACATATTTGCATTGAGTGTATGAATCATTTTCTGAAGTGCTTTTGGGGGCCGCGCCGTGGGCTTGGGCGCAACAAAAACGACAGGGGCGGTGGCTACTGCTTTCTCCGGCTCCTTGCCGCGACGGCGCGACAGCACCATTTCCGCATACTCATCAAGATCACCATCAAAACTTTTGATGCCGCCATTTTCGACGAGCAGCAAGCGGTCCGCACAGGTCTCGATAATGTGCCTGTCGTGGGCGATCAAAATTACCGCACCTTCGTAGTCATTGATGGCGCGGATGAGGGCCTCACGCGAGTCCATATCCAAATGGTTCGTCGGTTCATCAAGGATCAGCACATGGGGGCCGTTGAACGTGGCCAGCAAAAACAACAGCCGCGCTTTTTCGCCACCTGACAACGTCGAACATTTTGAATCCGCATGTGAAGCACCAAAACCAGCGGCCCCCAATTTTGCCCGCCGCTCCGCCACACTTCTGTGCGGCATCAGCTTGGTGATGTAATCAAACGGCGTGATGTCATCCGCCAACTCATCCATCTGATGCTGTGCAAAAAAGCCGACATTCATTTTGGGTGCAGTGGCAATCGAGCCGCCTTGCGCTTTCAGCTTGCCAATCAACAGTTTCGCAAATGTCGACTTGCCGTTGCCGTTTGAACCCAAAATCGCGATGCGATCATCAGGGTCAATGCGCAACGTGATGTTTTTGAGAATGTGTTTCCCGGGCTCATACCCCACTGCAACCTTGTCCATGCTGATCAAGGGTGGCGCCAACACACGCTCGGGGCTTGGAAAACGAAACGGCACGACGCGATCATCAACGAGATCAGCGATTGGCTCAAGTTTTGACAAGGCCTTCAAGCGGCTTTGCGCTTGCCGCGCCTTTGAAGCCTTAAACCGAAAACGATCCACATAAGCCTGCATATGGTCGCGCTGGTCTTGTTGTTTTTTCTTCAGCTTCACGGAAAGCGCCTGCTTCTCGCGCCGCTGCCGATCAAAGTTGTCGTAATTGCCTTGATAAAGTGTCAGCACCATTTGATCGACGTGCACGATGCAGGTGACAACTTCGTTGAGCAGATCGCGGTCATGGCTTATCAAAACAATCGTGTGCGGATAGGCCTTCAAAAATGTCTTGAGCCAGATGGTGCCTTCAAAATCGAGATAGTTCGTAGGTTCGTCCAGCAACAACACGTCAGGTTGGCCAAACAGTGCGGCAGCCAACGCCACGCGCATGCGCCATCCACCTGATACGGCAGAGCAGGGGCCTAGCATTTGCTCATCCGTAAAGCCAAGACCTGCCAAAATTGCTGAAGCGCGCGCTGGGGCGGAGTGTGCGCCAATGTCTGACAAGCGCATTTGGATTTCGGAAATGCGGTGCGGGTCGGTTGCCGTTTCAGCTTCTGCCAAAAGTTCGACGCGCTCCACGTCGCCTGCGAGCACGACGTCAAGCAAGCTATCGCTGCCGCCGGGTGCTTCCTGAGCGACTGTGCCCACGCGGGCGTTGCGCGCCATGCTTGTGGTGCCGGACTCTGGCGAAAGCTCTCCCAACACAATTTTGAAAAGTGTGGATTTGCCAATACCATTGCGTCCCACCAAACCGGCGCGATGGCCGGTTGGAATGGTGACGCTGGCATTTTCCAATAAAACCCTGCCGCCGATGCGGTAGGTGAGTCCCTGAACCTGTAACATGCCCGCCCGCTTAGCCGCTTCGTTGCTATGCAGCAATGTCATTGACTCAAATCATGTTGCGTTGCACAACTATTGACTTACGCACCCCAAAACCTAAGGGTTTCCTTCCGTGAACATGCAGGCCACCCAGATTTTTGAAGATAACTCATATATTGAGGGCCTGACTGACACTCTGCGCGACCTGCTGCGCCAAGTCATCCGCCAACGCGAACCTTCCGTTCTGCCGATACTGGATGACCCGGATTCGGCGGCGGGAATTCCCGATCATTTGGTCGAGCATGCTTTGCAAGTCATCGGCATCTGGTTGCAGTTGATGAACATCGCGGAGGAAAACGCCTCGATGCGCAACCGTCGCCAGATTGAAAAAGAGGGCGGCCCCGATGAAGTGATAGGCTCGTTCTCTCATGCCTTGGCGCAGGCCGCGAAGGCTGATGTATCGCCCGAAACCGTAGCGCGTGTTCTCGAGCATCTCGACGTTGGCCCCACGATTACGGCCCACCCGACGGAAGCCAAGCGTGTGACAGTTCTTGAAATCCACCGCCGGATTTATTTGAAACTTTATGAACTCGAAAGCCCGCGTTGGACCCCGCGCGAACGTGATGCGCTGTTGGCGTCACTTAAGAATGAAATCGATCTACTCTGGCTCACCGGTGAAGTGCGTCTCGAAAAACCAACCGTAGAAAGTGAAGTGGCCTGGGGCCTGCATTTTTTCCGTGAAACCCTGTTTGATCGCACGCCTTATCTGTGTGAAACCATGCAAAACGCGGTGAACCGCCATTACCCCGAACTTTCAGCCAGCATACGCCCACCTCTGCGATACTCGTCCTGGATCGGCGGCGATCGTGATGGCAACCCATTTGTGACGGTTGCCACCACCCGCAATGCTCTTGCGCAAAACCGTTATGCCGCCATTGAACGCTTGTCTTTGCGGCTGAATGATCTCGCGCGATTGATCTCCATCAGCGCCTATGAAATTCCGTTCACGGACGAATTTAAAACACTGTTGTCGGAACAGCTCGTGTTGAGCGGCAATGAGACAGCCATCATTACCCGCAACCCGACGGAACCTTTCCGCCAATATTTCGGGGCCTTGAACGCGCGCTTGGCGGCCACCAATGGTGAAGGCAATGCCACACCATTTAATTCAGTTGCAGAATTCATCGAACTTCTTGCCATGGCTGAAGCCATTTTGTCAGATATGAAAATCAACGGCATGGCCACTGGCTTTGTAAAGCCCGTGCGCTGGGAGGCCGAGATTTTTGGTTTCCGCACCGCGGCGTTGGACCTTCGGCAAAACACGACAGTAATCAATCGTGTGCTGGGTGAGATTTGGCAAAAACTTAATCCAACGGCCACGGTTGCAGCGCCTGAGCCCGGCACCAAAGATTGGACGAGGTGGCTGGCCGATGAATTGGACAAGCCGCTGGGCTTTATCCCACGCTTTCAAAATGTTTCTGATGAGAGCAGGGAGTTGCTCGGTCTTTTGGACTTGATCCGCGAAATTATTGATGGCCCTGATCCGGAAGCCATTGGCACCTTCATTTTGTCGATGACCCAAAGTGCTGATGATATTCTCGGTCTTTATTTATTGGCAAAATTCTGCGGGCTGTTCTCTGACGCCAATGCCCGCGAGACCTGCCGTATCAAAGTCGTGCCACTGTTTGAAACCATCGAAGATTTACGTGCCGGACCAGATATTATGCGCACGTTGTTGGCCAACCCCATGGTGCGCAATTCCATCGCCGCCAATGGCGATGCACAGGAAATCATGTTGGGTTACTCTGACTCCAACAAAGATGGTGGCTTTTTCTGTGCCAGCTTTGAGTTATTCGAGGCCCAACGCAGCTTGATGCAGGCGGGCAAAGATACGGGCATTGCACTTCGCTTTTTTCATGGCCGTGGTGGTTCGGTCTCGCGCGGCGGAGCACCCACAGGCCGCGCCATTGCCGCCCAGCCACAAGGGTCAATCGGCGGTCAAATGCGGGTGACGGAGCAGGGCGAAGTCGTATCGCTGAAATTTGCAAACCGTGGAACGGCGCAAAACAATTTGGAAGTTTTGACAGCCAGTGTTTTGCTACATACTTTGAAATCCACCAAAGAGCCAAGCTTGAAACTGGTCACAGACCACCAACAAGCCGTCGAAGAAATCGCACAAAAGTCATTCAAGGCTTACCGGAAATTGGC